>JAITNE010000211.1 GCA_031290635.1 Tannerella sp.
ACGCAACCATCCGCGTGGGCAAAAACAAGACCTTCAAAATCAAAGCGCCCAACAACAGCCCGACAAACATCTACGTAAAATCAATCAAACTCAACGGCGAAATCTATAACAAAACCTACATCGAATACAAGGATATAATGAAAGGCGGCGAAATAGAGTTCGAAATGGTAGAGAAACTGTGAGGAGAAACAGTGCGAGAGGATGGAATTGTGTGTGAATGGAACTCATCAACAGAATTAGCATGATTTGCAGAATTTACATATCCATTGATTTCTTCTACACGAATATGTATAAAGATTTTTTCTCAACGAATTTCACGAATTACACGGATTAGATTGCTTCGTACCTACCAATGACGGATTTTGCAAAATCCGCTAAAAATCAGCAGAGTAACAAAATACCCCGAAACAGTTTTAAGCCGTCATTTCCCCTTGTTTAATTTTTTTATAGGGACTACCAATGACGGACACGTGCGACATGCGATGATGGGCACGCAGGACTTGTTCAGCCTTTGCGGAATGACGCAGATTTTAAGGATTTACGCAGATTTTTTACGGGATTTGCAGGATGTATGGATTGCTTTGCTTCGTTCCTCGCAACTCCTCGCGATGACGAATATGTGCGACATGATGATGAGTTGTCCACGAATTGCACGAATTGCCTAACGGATGTGCGACACGCGACGACGGGCGCCGGCAAAAATCTATCGCAAAAATCTATCGCAAAAAAAGTAAATGCTACCGGAATCGATAGCATTTACCCATTTGCGATATTTTCGAAATCTTACGCGTTTCACAACGAGCATACTTCCACGGGTGTATATAAATTTTCTCTTTCAAACATTCAGTCATTCACCTTATTATCAACAAATTAATACATTATTTTGTAAAGATTTGCGCGTCATTATAGAAGTAATCGCGCCGCAAATTTAAGAACTTTTTTCAAGAAAGAACAGAAAATTGTGTTAAATAATCCTTAGTCAACGAATTTCGTCTATAATGTACTCCGGACGATCTTTTATTTCGTCAAAAAGTATGCCTATATATTGCCCAAGCACTCCAATCGTAAGTAGTTGAATTCCACCGAAAAAAACCATGATTGTGATGATAGAAGTCCAGCCGGTTTCGGCATTACTGAAGCCATAAATTTTCCCAAGCGTTGACCAAACAGCAAGAACAATAGCTACTACTACGGCTACAAAACCTATACCGGTAGCAAGCATCAGAGGTTTTCGCGAAAAGTAAAGCAACGCCGTAGCGCCGAAACTCAGCATCTTACGAAGAGGGAATTTAGTTTCGCCGGCTAATCGAGCCTTACGTTCATAGAAAAACGGCACCTGCCGGAAGCCTATCCAGCTGACTAATCCCCGAATATACTTATAATGTTCGCGCAGGCGACAGAACTCGTCCATCACCTTGCGGTCGATAAGGCGGAAATCGCCCGTATCGAGAGGAAACTTCACCTCGCTCATGCTGTTAATCAACCGATAGAACATTTTAGCGGTCGAGCGCTTGAAGAAGCTCTCTTTGTCGCGCGAGCGTCGGACGCAATAGACCACGTTAGCCTGTTCAGCTTCGCGCATCTCAAGCATTTGCGGGATAAGTTCAGGCGGGTCTTGCATATCGGCGTCCATAATGATGGCGTAATCGGCGTCGCACTTATGGATACCTGCCGAAACAGCCGGCTGGTGCCCAAAATTACGCGAGAAATGCAGGACGCGCACCCGACTATCGCCATCGGCTATATTATTAAGAATCAAGCGGGTGGCGTCAGTACTGCCATCGTTAATATAGATTATCTCCGTATCAAGCGGAAGTGCGTTCAGGGCGGATATTGTGCGTTGATACGATTCCTGTATGACGGCTTCTTCATTGTAGCAGGGTATTATAATCGACAGTTTAGACATTATGGTACAGATATTTATATAGGATGATTTACATAGTCGCGTTCGTAGCTCTCGATAATCTTGCTTATTTCATCGACGTTGAGTTCTTTCACATTGGTAACGGTTAAAAATCTTGACAGAAAGTCGCCGTACTGATTACACTCGGCTATGACCTTCTCGAGAACGTATTTCAGGTTGGCCTGCATGGGGATCAGGAAGACCATAGCTACATATTTGTCGCTTACGGTAAGTTTTTCGACCACACATCCCGATTGCGGCAGCATGAAATTAAACTCTTTGTTGATGATTTCTTTCTGGTAATCGAGAAACGTCATACTTTTCTCCGACATTATCAACACGTAGAAACGCAGTTTGTCGTCTTTACCTCCCATACCGGTAGATATATACACGTGTTTCTCGTCCGAAAGATCAGTTTCGAGCGCTATGCGGCTTTCGGTCAGCGCCATATACGACCAGTTGGCAAGCTCCTGGTCGGGATGACCGGCGTAATCTTCGAGCAGTCGGTAGGCGCGGACAGTCTTAGCTGCACCCAGAATAGCTATCAGCTTCTTCTTGCGCTGCGGCGAACAATCATCGGCGTTCAACTGCGAACCGAACTTTTCATAGTCAGCATCTGTGAGGATGATATCCTTTTTTACTCTGTCGGCAAACTTAAAATACTCTATCTGCTCGTCCACAGGCACACTATGCTCTATGATATGAAAACGCCCGTCAGAATTTTGAAATTGGTTCAAAAACATATTCAAGACTATTTACTTTATACTATTATAGCGTCATAAGACGAGGCAAAGATACATTATTTTTATTAGATATGCGGCGATTCTTCAAAAAAATTTATATCTTCGCAGCCTTATTCTTGAACATCGAACATGAACGGATATATCATACTTACTGTAATAATACTGTATTTCCTTATGTTGCTCGGCATAGCGTGGCTGACCGGTCGCAAGCACACGAGTAACGAAGCTTTCTTTCTCGGCAACCGCCGTTCGCCTTGGTACATCGTGGCTATCGGCATGATCGGCTCGTCGCTTTCGGGCGTATCATTTGTCTCCGTACCCGGCTGGGTAGGCGCTACCGATATGACATACATGCAGATGGTTTTCGGTTTTTTCTTCGGATATATTGTGATTGCAACGGTCTTATTACCATTATATTACAGACTCAAATTGACCTCCATCTATGAATATCTCGAAAAACGCATCGGACGCAGCGCCTACAAGACCGGAGCTTCGTTTTTTCTGCTATCCAAAATGCTCGGAGCAGCTGCCCGTCTGTATCTCGTCGTGCTGATACTTCAAACCTACGTTTTCGACCGGTGGCAAATACCTTTTGCCGTTACCGTAGCGGCAAGCATACTGCTCATCTGGCTCTATACCTGCCGTAGCGGCATCCGCACGATAATATGGACAGACACCCTGCAGGCGCTATGCCTTATAAGCATGTTGATTGTTATCATCTGGCAGGTGAAAACAAAGATGGAACTTGACTTTGGAGGCATGGTGCGGACTATTGCCGACAGTCCGCATTTTCGTATTTTTGAGATAGATAGTTGGGGAGACAAGCAACACTTTGTAAAACAGTTTCTTAGCGGCGTTTTCATACCGATAGTGATGACCGGTCTGGATCAGGATATGATGCAGAAAAACCTCACTTGCCGTAGCCTCCGCGACGCTCAAAAAAACATGTATGTCTATGGATTAGCCTTTGCGCCTATCAACTTTCTGTTTCTTTGTCTCGGTATCATGATGCTTGCGCTGGCTGCTTATTTAGGCGTCGCCCTACCCTCTTCGGGCGACGATATCCTGCCATTGTTCTGCTCTTCAGGCTTGTTAGGAACGTCAATAATTGTATTCTTCACCATAGGAATCATCGCCGCCGCCTTCAGTAGCGCCGATTCGGCATTGGCAGCGCTCACTACCTCGTTCTGCGTCGATATACTCGGCGTCAAAGAACTCGACGCCACACACGCCAAACGCACACGACTGCGCGTACATCTCGCCATATCCGTTTTTTTCGCCATTATCATACTGTTGTTCAGAGCCTTAAACGACCGTAGCGTAATAGACGCCATCTACACCATCGCCTCATATACTTATGGCCCGCTGCTCGGACTGTTTGTCTTCGGACTCTTCAC
>JAITNE010000159.1 GCA_031290635.1 Tannerella sp.
GTAATCATTTTTTGTGGCCGATGCGTCATCACTGCTTGTTTAAATTTTTTATAGAGACTCGCAATGACGGCGACATAAAACGCAATGACGGCATCATAACATTGCTATCGCTTCGTGCAATCCGTGCAATCCGTGGAGAAACATTGCTATCGCTTCGTGCAATCCGTGAAATCCGTGGAGAAAGCATTTGATTTGGCTATTGTTTCCGCGCAAAGTTCTCCATCTATTGCGGCGGAGACTATCCCACCGGCGTATCCTGCACCCTCGCCGCAGGGAAACAGTCCTTTAAATGTAATGTTCTGTAATGTGTCTTTGTCGCGGAGGATGCGCACCGGAGCGGATGTGCGAGTCTCTACGCCAATCATTACTGCTTCGTTGGTAAGGAATCCGGGAGATACGCGGTCGAACGCCCTGAATCCTTCCCTCAACCTTGAAGTAATAAACTCCGGCAACCAGAAATGAAGCGGCGTAGCCAGCAGCCCGGGAACGTAAGAGGAAACAGGCAAGTCGGACGAATTACGCTTCTGAACGAAGTCCACCATTCGTTGCGCCGGCGCAGTCTGCCGCATCCCGCCGTTTATCCAAGCCAAACGCTCTAATTCTTCCTGAAACTCCATCATAGCAAGCGTCCCCTTTTCTTCGTGTAATTCGTGCAATTGCCCTATGGCGAACTTCGTTTCGTGGATACCTTTAACTTCCACCACTATCCCCGCATTTGCCCACTGCGAGTTGCGGCTCGACGACGACATGCCATTGACTACTACTTCTTCCTGTGCTGTCGCCGACGGTACGACAATACCTCCCGGACACATGCAGAAAGAATATACTCCACGCTCTCCTGATTGAGCTACAAACGAGTATTCGGCAGCCGGAAGATAGTCGCCACGACCCTTGCTACTATGATAACGTATTTGGTCTATCAGCATCTGAGGATGTTCGAGGCGCACGCCAACAGCTATATCTTTAGTTTCCATAGCAACATTTTGTGCAGCGAGCGAACGATATACATCGCGGGCGGAATGACCGGTAGCAAGTATCACCTGCCCCATAAAAGAACTGCCGTCGCGCGTCAGAACGCCTACCACCTCCCCGGAACTAATAATCAACGACGACATACAAGTCGAGAAGTGCACTTCACCACCGGATTGCAGAATAGTATTGCGGATATTTTCGATGATACGCGGCAGTTTGTCTGTACCGATATGAGGGTGAGCGTCCGCCAAAATCGACGTGTCGGCGCCATGCTGACGGAATATATTCAGAATACGCTCCACCGAGCCGCGTTTTTTGCTGCGAGTATATAGTTTACCGTCGGAAAATGCCCCTGCCCCACCCTCTCCGAAGCAGTAGTTTGATTCGCTATCGACCTTATGTTCGCGACAAAGCCTTGCAATATCCATCTTCCGAGAGTGCACATCCTTTCCGCGCTCGATAATCACCGGCTTCAATCCAAGCTCTATCAATCGCAGAGCGGCAAAGAGTCCCGCCGGGCCTGCGCCCACTACAATGACCTGCTTCGCGCCCGACACATCCCTGTAATCCCTCTTCGTATATGCCTCGCCCTCCGGCTCTTCGTTTATGAAAAGCCTTAGCGACACATTCACATAAATAGTGCGTTGACGAGCGTCTATTGAGCGTTTCAGCACTCTTACCGCCCGAATCTCACAGCCGGTCTCACGGCAAGCGACCTCACGCAAAGTCTGTTCATTAGCCGCCTGAGAAGGCTGTAAACGCAGTTGAATTTCTTTTATCATTGAAAGAATATTATGTAATTGAATTTTGATAATAACGCTGCAAAGATAAAAATAATTTATACTTTTGTGCTCTTTTTTATTCAGTTTATTTATGGAAAGAGTATTAGTAACCGGCGGAGCCGGATTTATCGGCTCGCATCTGTGCGACCGCCTTATCAATGAGGGATGCGACGTTATCTGCCTCGACAATTATTTCACGGGCAACAAAAACAACGTCCGACATCTGCTTGGCAACGACCGCTTCGAGCTTGTCAGGCACGACGTTACTACACCTTATTATGCTGAGGTGGACAAGATTTTCAACCTCGCTTGTCCGGCCTCGCCCGTCAACTATCAATATAACCCAATAAAGACGCTCAAAACGTCTATTTATGGGGCTTTGAACATGCTCGGCCTCGCCAAGCGCGTTAAAGCCAAGATATTGCACGCCTCTACAAGCGAGGTCTATGGCGACCCGTCGGTGCATCCTCAGGTTGAATCGTATTGGGGTAACGTCAATCCGATTGGCGTCCGCTCATGCTACGACGAAGGCAAACGCGCCGCCGAAACACTCTGCATGGACTATCACCGTCAGCATAAGATACGCATCAAACTAATCCGCATCTTCAACACTTATGGCCCGCGAATGGATCGCAACGACGGACGAGTAGTATCTAATTTTATCGTTCAGGCCTTGACCGGCAAGGATATTACGATTTACGGCAACGGCTCGCAGACACGCAGTTTTCAGTTTATCGACGACCTTATCGAAGGTATGATGCGTATGATGCAGACGGGCGAAGACTATACATGACCGGTGAATATCGGCAACCCCGGCGAGTTCTCGATGCTCGAACTTGCGCAGGCTGTGATACGTCTGACCGGCTCAAACTCAAGAATTGTTTACGAACCTCTGCCGCAGGACGACCCCCGTCAACGCAAGCCCGACATATCGCTTGCTTTCGAGAAATTGGCCGGCTGGCAGCCTACCGTTAGCCTCGAAGAAGGATTGAAGAAAACAATCGCCTATTTTGACGAATTATTGACGAAAGAAAATTAGCGTGGATGGATATACAGGAAATAAAATCCTTCTACGCAAGTC
>JAITNE010000017.1 GCA_031290635.1 Tannerella sp.
CCCATACCGGGGCGTCCGCCCTGTCCGCCGCCCGAACTGCCCGAAACGGTGAACCTTTCGCCGGACGTGCCTACGGTCAGGATGAGGTCGGCATTATTTGCGCCTGCAAGACCGACAGTTATTGTACCGTCGGCGCTGACGCCTTTGCCGCCCGTTCCCGAACTGCTGCAGGTGATGTTTCCACCTGACAAGGAAATGTTTTTGTTAGCCTTGATGCAGGTTGCGGTGTATGAATCCGTCGCGCCTGTTGAGGATGTATAAACTTTTCCGGCTCCGGCGGTCGTTATGTCGAGCGTACCGCCGCGGATTACGACGTCGCCGTCGGCTGAGACCCCCCGTCCGCCGTCGGAGGTTTGACGGCTTTCGATTTTAATCGTACCTCCGTTGATGTATATGTTTTGGTCGCTTTTGATAGCCGTGCAGTAGGACGGGTCGTAGCCGCTGCCGGTCGCTGTGAGCGCCGTAGAGCCGGATGTGATGATGTAGATATCGCCGCTGTTGATGGTTATGTCCGCTTTGCTGCCGACGCCTTTCGACTGTGCGCCGGACACGGTCATTTCGATGCTTCCGCCTTCGACAGTTACTCCGGCGTCGGCTTTGATACCTTTAGTATCGTTGGCGGAGGAGTTGATTCGGATGTGTCCTCCGGTGATGATGGCCGTGCCTTCGCCCGCGTCCATGCCGTCGCCGGAAGCCGTGATGTCAAGCGAGCCGCCCGAAATCTCAAAGCCTTCGGAGTGAAATCCGTCCGACAGGGCGGATGTAACGGTGATGTCGCCATCGCGGACAACAGTTGTTTTTTCGCTCGATATAGCATGTTTCACTGCGCCGTTGATGTTGAGTTTGCCGTAGCCTTCAAACTGAAGCGAGCCGCTTTTGCTGATTAAGGTCGCGTTTTCTTCATTGGAAGAGTTGTCGGACAGGATGCTTGAGCCTTTCAGTTCGACGATAGTCAGACCTTCGTTTTTTGTAATCTGAATGGGCGGGAGTTTCGACGTGGAGGCGATTACCGCGCTGTTGAGCGTCAGGCGGAGCGTGTTGGGAAGGGTTGCGTTGTTCTGAATTTTGAGCGAGCCGCCGGAGGTCGAGCCGGAAACATCGTACTCAACAGTCCCTGACGCCGAAGATGCTATTGTAACGTCCGCCCCGCTTTTGGTCGCCGTAACGCTGCCGTCGGCAGGAAGATTGCTGATGGTTGCATCATTATCCGAAAAAACAATGCTGATAGCGCCGGAGCTTATCGACATGGTTTGCAGGGTGATATTCCGAGCCGTCAGATTTACGTTATTGACGATTACGCCGGCAAGGATGCCTGTTTCATATCCTTCGAGCGTAAAAATAATATTGTATGATCCTGCGGGAATGTCGCCGGTGGAATATGCGCCCGAAGCGTCGGTCTTGACCGCCTGCCCGACGTTAGTATTGTCGCCCGACTTGCGGACTTGTACCGAAACGCCTGCCGCCGTACTGCCGTCGGGTTTGCCGACGACGCCTTCGATGGAGTATGTCGGTACGGTAATCTTTTGAAGCACGATTTCGTTGACCGTAACATCGGCATTAGCGATATTCACCATTTCAACCGTGCCTGTTTCATAGCCGTTGAGTGTTGCAACGAGTTTATAGCTTCCTGTGCCGAGGCCTGTGATGATGTATTCACCGGCGGCATTGACGGGAGATTGTCCGGCGTCGCTGCCGTCGGAGATACTCGTGAGCATAACGGAAGCGCCCGCAGCCGCTCCGCCGTCCGATTTTGTTACCGTGCCGCCGACGTTGTAGGTCTGCGGCGCATCTTCCGTTTGGTTGTCGTTAGTGCAGGACGCCGTCATCCGGAGTAAGGAAATGATAGTCACAAAAAATAATATTCTCTTTTTCATCTTCAAATAATTTGATTTCGGGCACAAAGGTACGAAATAAATAAAGATAAGACAAATAGTTTTATTGTGAACTGTTAAAAGTTTGGGGTAAACGACAAGGAACTGATTTGTACGTTGTGTTGATAGAATTGAAATAAAAAGCGTATCTTTGCAGACATTTAAATATCAAAGTCATGTTACAGAATTTACCCATAGGAACGCAGTCCTTTGAGAAACTGCGTAAGAGAGCAGGCATTTATGTTGATAAGACACAGTATATCCTGCAAATGCTTAACACTACAGGAACGGTTTATTTCCTGTCGCGTCCTCGACGCTTTGGAAAATCGTTGTTGATAAGTACTCTGGAAGCAGTCTTTCGAGGTCGGAAAGAACTGTTCGAGGGTCTTTATATCTACGATAAGTGGGATTGGAACGACAAATTTCCGGTGATACATCTGGATTTCGGAAAAGAGTCTCACTCAACCGGCGAAGAATTGACGCTATCATTAACCGATTTTGTTGATGCTACAGCCCGTGATAATCAGATATCACTACAGAAACATACTCTTACGGGCAAGTTCAGCGAGTTGATTCAACAATTGCATGAAACCACCGGACAGCAAGTTGTGGTTTTAGTTGACGAATACGACAAACCTATCACCGACCATCTCTCTAATCAGGAAGTGTTGGAAGCAAACAAAACTGTTCTTCATGATTTCTATCAGGTGCTGAAAGCTGCGGACGACCATATCCGTTTCATTTTCCTGACCGGAGTATCGAAGTTCTCCGGGCTTTCGGTTTTTTCGGCGTTGAACAACCCTCACGATATTACCATATCCGAAGACTATGCCGCTCTCTGCGGTTATACTCAGGATGAATTGGAAAAATATTTTGCTGAGCATATCGACAATTATACCCACGAGAAGAATGTCAGCAGACAGGATTTGCTGGATGATATTAAGAGATGGTACGACGGTTACTCGTGGGACGGCAAAACATCTGTGTATAATCCGTTTTCGACTTTGATGTTCTTTGCTGAAAGGAGCTTTGATAATTATTGGTTCAGAACAGGAACGCCAACTTTCCTGATGGAGCTTCTCAAAAGTCGTAATCAGATAACGCCCATATTGGAAAACAAGAAAGCCGATTCGGGTCTTTTTGAAGGCTATGATACTGCTGATCTGGACGAAATAGCTTTATTGTTTCAAACAGGTTATCTGACGATTAAAGACGTCAATTCCATAGACCCGGAAAACAAGGAATATACTCTTGGTATCCCTAATTCGGAAGTGCGAAATGCCTTTTTTAGACGTTTGCTCAGCGCATACAGCCATTATCCCGTAAGTAGTGTACAGCGTTTGATTTTAGATATGCAGCAACAGATTTACAATAGCGATACTTCGGGTTTGGAACAAAATCTGCGTATGCTCCTCGCAAATATACCATATATTCTGCATCAGAAGAACGAAGCATACTATCATTCAATGTTTCTTGTATGGATGAAGATGCTGGGTTTCGAGCCTCAGGGCGAAGTGCCGACTAGTACAGGACGCATTGACTCCGTCTTGCATCATGCGGATTTGACGGTCGTTGCCGAAATAAAATACAGCGCTAAGAAAGGCGCCGAAAAGCTATTAAACGAAGCAATGACACAGATACGCGACCGCCGGTATTATGAACGGTATCTCGACCGGAAAGTAATCCTGATGGCTGTAGCATTCGCCGGCAAAGAAGTCAGGTGCAGACTTGAGGGATTGGAAATTCAGTTTCCGCAATCACTACTTGTACAAGAAAAACCTTGTGTACATCCCTATTGGGGACAGGTTGATGCCAAAACGTCGGAAAATGGTTTTTCAAGGTTTCGGGAGTCAACATTTGTCGGAAAATGATTT
>JAITNE010000042.1 GCA_031290635.1 Tannerella sp.
GAGCGGGAGACCATCATTTCCTCTAAAAACAACCTTTTTAATACGTCGTTCGTATCATTTCACTCAGAACAACCTCTTAATATGCCTTTCGTAGATATTTTCGGTTACTTGCTTGCCGACAATCTCCTTGTTTCTTTCCAGAGCGTCGATGTATTCTACGCCGTACTCGGCCGCTACCTTGTAGGCTACGTGTATTAGCTGGCGGAAGTTCGGGTTGTAGTCGGGATGGCCGGGGATGTGCCGGAGGGTGTTGGCTAACTTCTCGCCCGACCAGCTTTCGACCTCTTTGGGTTTCGGGAGTTTTGCGCGGTTTATGTCGATGACGGTGGCGTAGGGGGTGCACAGTTCGTCGAAACGGCCGAGCGCTACCGAGTAGATGGCTTTGGCTAAATCGATGGCTTCGTAGTCGTTACTTGCCGCAAGTCCGATGATTTCTTCGAGCCATGTTGTGCCCGCCGTCTTCACGTGGATGCCCTTGTCGTACTTCTTAATCAATCTGCCCATCACGGGATAGATTGAAAACTTGTCGCTGCCGGAATGAATGCTCAGCTTGAGGTTGGAGGGCAATCCGAACTCCTTCACGGCATAGTCTATTACTAACAAGTCTTCTTCAAACTCTTTGGCAAACTGCTCTACGTCGCCCACGTAATCGACGCCCTTGTTGAAGCGACCCGTAAACTTGGGTGCAATCGTCTGCGCCGGGATGTTTTCGCCGGCGATGGCGCTCAGGATAAAGAACATTTCGACCGGCGACTGCGCGTCGTTGACCTCATCCATCGACACTTCGGCCACAAAATTATCCCTGCCTTTCGCCTCTTCGATATGGCGGTATATTTTGCCCGCTTCCTTGACGGCGTAGAGGAATTTGCCGGCTATACGGCGCAGCAGGTCTTCCGGCACATCAAACGGCGTCGCTATGCCGGGGATTTGCAGCAGTCCGGCGTACTTTTTGTTAGCCGACACAAAAGCGTCAATCTCGGACGCTGCCGCCTGTTGACCGATATAGTCGGCTACGTCGAGCGTAAAGAAGTCAGAGCAGGCTATGAACTTGTCCACATTCGTCAGATTGATATGGTCGGCGTCCACATAATAAGCGCCTCCGTATCCCAAAGATTTCACGGTATCGTCGGCTTCACGGCGCACGTCGGCGGGAGTAGAACGGACAATAGTGTGTTCGCGGTTCGACTTGTTCCAGACGGGAACAATGTTTAATCCTGATGCTTTTGAGGCCAGCATCAAAGCCCTCAGCTGCGCTTCGCCCTGATGAGCAAACCGGTCGCCGGTTCCAAAAGAATACTTTTCAATTTGCATGTTTTACTGTTTTAAATGTTATAACAGGACGAAAACGCTCGTCCTTTGAGGATGCAAATATAAGCAAAATGATTATATTCTCAACTCCTCAACTTCTAATTCCTGATTTCCAACTTCTGATTTCTGATTTCTGATTTCTGATTTCCAACTTCTAATTCCTAACTTCTAATTCCTGATTTCTAACTTCTAATTTCTAATTTCTAACTTTTAATTCTCAATTCTCAATTCTCAATTCTCAATTAAATTTGCTTATCTTTGCGCCTGCAATACAAATTAAAAGTATTAAGGTATGGAGAAAACGCTTCATTATATTTGGAAACACAAGTTGTTTGCGGAAGATGATTTCCTGACTGCGGAGGGCAAGGACGTTTACGTTATTGACCCCGGGCTGGCAAATACCGACGCCGGCCCTGATTTCTTCAATGCCAAGGTGAAGATTGGCGAGACGGTCTGGGTCGGCAACGTAGAACTGCATGTGAAGGCGTCGGACTGGGTAGCGCACGGGCATCAGTCCGACAAGATGTACAACAACGTCGTACTTCATGTGGTAAGGTACGACGATGCTGCGGTCTGTAACGCTAATGATGAGACGGTCGTGCAGGCCGTGATGAACGTTCCGCCGAAGGTTGAGGACAACATCGAATGGCTGCTCTCGAGGGATACGCCCGTTGCCTGCGCCGCGCACATCTTTAAGGTATCTGCGGTTGAGACTTCGGCATGGCTCACAGCTCTTCTGATAGAACGGCTGGAACGTAAGACCGGGGACGTAAACTTGCGGCTCGAGCAGAATGCCAAAGACTGGAACGAAACATTCTACATCACCCTGATGCGCAGTTTTGGCTTCGGTACTAACAGCGATATTTGCGAGCGCCTGGCTAAAAGTCTTCCTCTGAAATATATTCTGAAACATCGTAACAGCTCGTTGCAGACCGAAGCATTGCTTTTCGGTCAGGCCGGTTTGACGGAAGAGAATCCCGACGATGATTATTGCGTTGCACTGAAGCGAGAGTATGATTTCCTGAGCAAAAAGTACGGTTTACGGTCGGTGGAGGGGTTTCTCTTTCGCAATCTGCGGACGAGGCCGAGCAATTTCCCGCACGTGCGGCTGGCTCAGGCGGCGGCGGTGTGGGTAAACAAGGACTTGCTGTTCTCGAAGGCGATTGAGGCTGATAATTTGGACGACTTGCGGTTGTTCTTCGACGTTGAGCCGTCGGAATACTGGCTTACGCACTATAATTTCAGGGCTGTATCCGTCGAAAAGAAAAAGTCGCTTGGTAAGAGCGCTACCGACATCATCCTTATAAACACTGTTATTCCGATGCTCTTCGCTTACGGCAAATGTCGGAACATGCCGGAATTGTGCGGCAAGGCTCTGCGTTTTCTGGAGGAGCTGCCGGCTGAGAAGAACGCTATCGTATCACTCTTCGGGCGGTCGGGGGTGAAGGTGCGGAATGCCGGCGACAGTCAGGCGCTTATTCAGCTAAGAAAAGAGTACTGCGACCGTAAAAGATGCCTGGATTGCAGGATTGGATATAAAGTAATAAGTAATTAGCAGAGATGGAAGAGACGGGATATAAAGTAATTCTTAAAAATAAACAGACGGAAGAGACGTCCTGCAAGAAGAAGCCGGCGGTTTGGTTGTCGGTAGCGCCGATTGCGGTCCTGGTTGGATTGCTGGCGGCGGTAGTGAATCTGTTTGGGAGCGACACTCTGGAAGGTGCGAGCCAGATAGCGCTCTTGACGGCTACGGCGGTGTGTATCCTGCCGGCGATGATTATCTGCCGCGTGAGCTGGAAGGAAATCGAGCGCGCCATAGTGCACAACATCACCGGAGTGGCGACGGCTCTGCTGATATTGCTGCTTATCGGGGCGCTGTCGGGGATATGGATGGTTAGCGGAGTGATTCCGACGCTGGTCTATTACGGGATGAAGGTGATGAGCGCGGACTTCTATCTGGCTTCGACCTGCGTGATATGCGCGGTAGTGTCTGTTATGACGGGCAGTTCGTGGACTACGATTGCTACTATCGGCATAGCGCTGTCGGGCGTAGGGATGGCGCAGGGATTCTCGCCGGGGTGGATTGCGGGCGCTATCATTTCGGGCGCTTATTTTGGCGACAAGATTTCGCCGCTCTCGGACACTACTATCCTCGCGTCCGCTGTAACCGAGACGCCGCTCTTCGTGCACATCCGCTATATGATGATAACGACTGTACCCTCTATTACGATTGCGCTGACGGTTTATACCCTCGCCGGTTTCTCGCATCACGCGGCGTCGAGCGAGGAAGTAAACGGCTTCTCGGAGGCTCTGGTAAAATCATTCAACATCAACCCCCTGTTGCTGACTGTGCCGGCGGTGATGCTGCTGCTTATAGTCAAACGGGTGCCGTCGCTGATATGCCTGTTTGCGTCCTGCTTTACAGCCTGCATTTTTGCGCTCGTCTTTCAGCCTCATCTGCTAGGCGGGATTTCGGGCGACGGTGGTTTGACGGGTCAGTTCAAGGGGATGATAATGTCGGTTTACGGTCGGACGGCGGTCGAGACAGGTTCGGCGGCGCTTAACGACCTGGTCTCCACTCGTGGAATGGCTGGGATGATGAATACAATATGGTTGATTATTTGTGCGATGTGTTTCGGCGGAGCCATGACGGCAAGCGGGATGCTTGGCAGCATAATAGCGACTTTCCTGCGCTTTATGCGTAACACTGTGGGGGTGGTAGCATCGACGGCAGTGTCGGGTCTGCTGCTTAATATCACCACAAGCGACCAGTATATCTCGATAATCCTTACCGGCGACATGTACAAGGATATTTACTCCGCCAAAGGCTACGAACGGCGACTGCTAAGCCGTACTACCGAAGACAGCGTTACGGTTACGTCGCCGTTAGTGCCGTGGAATACCTGCGGCATGACGCAGTCAACCGTGCTGGGTATCTCTACGCTGACTTATCTGCCCTACTGTTTCTTTAATCTGATAAGTCCTCTGATGAGCATTATAGTTGCAATGACGGGGTTTAGAATTATAAAAACACCCCCCCCAGCCCCCCAAGAAGGGGGTGAAAGCAAGAACATGTCACCCATCTCCCAAAATCCATCCCCCAAAATAACGGAAACTTTACCCCCACTTGGGGGGGCTGGGGGGACTGTTACGAATCCCATTTCTAATTCCTAATTTCTAATTTTATGAAGCTCTTTCGCATCTCACTTTTAGTCCGTGTCGCCATTGCAATCGTCTCAGGCATCCTTCTGGGACAGATAATGCCTGACGCCGCAGCACGACTGTTTGTAACCTTCAACTCGTTGTTTGGCAACTTCCTGTCGTTCGCCATACCGCTGATAATTCTGGGACTGGTAGCGCCCGCGATCGGAGAATTAGGCAAGGGCGCGGGACGACTGCTCGTCATCACGGCGCTGATAGCCTACGGTTCGACCATCTTCTCCGGGTTTTTTACTTACTTTACAGGATCAGCCGTCTTCCCGCACATCATCACCGCCAGCACGGAGCTTGCAGCCCTCGAAAACCCCGAAAACCTCATGCTGCAGCCCTTCTTCACCCTCGCCATGCCTCCGTTGATGGACATAATGACCGCCCTGCTGCTGGCATTCATCATCGGTCTGGGCGTCGCGGCAATCAAAGGCGACAGTTTGAGGGCAGCCTGCACCGACTTCCGCGACATAATCATGAAGCTGATAGAATCGGTTATCATCCCCCTTTTGCCGCTGCATATCTTCGGCATATTCCTGAATATTACGGTCAGCGGACAGGTAGCGATGATACTCTTCATGTTTATCAAGGTCATAGCGGTGATATTCGTACTTCACGCAGCGCTGCTGCTGATACAGTTCACCATCGCCGGAATTACCGTCCGCCGCAACCCGCTAAAACTGCTTGTAACGATGCTGCCCGCTTACATGACCGCGCTCGGCACACAATCGTCCGCAGCGACCATACCGGTTACGCTGCGACAGGTTTTGAAGAACGGAGTAAGGGAGCAGATCGCCGTATTCACCGTACCTTTGTGCGCAACGATACATCTCGCCGGAAGCGCCATGAAGATAGTAGCCTGCGCGATGGCGATAATGATTATGACTGGTCAGGAGACAGATTTTATTTCTTTCGGTGGATTTATTCTGATGCTTGGTATAACGATGGTAGCCGCTCCGGGCGTACCCGGAGGCGCAATCATGGCAGCATTGGGACTGCTCGGCAGCATGCTCGGCTTCAACGAAACCCTGCAAGCTCTGATGATAGCGCTCTACATAGCGATGGACAGCTTCGGCACCGCCTGCAACGTTACCGGCGACGGCGCAATAGCTCTGATAGTAGATAAAATTTCTTCGGGGAGTAGCGGAGATGCATCCGGGAGGTGTAAAGCTCCGGCTTTACACTTTGCAGAAATTTCGCAGACCCCTGCGAGTCCCTCGTACACCCGTACGGAAGGCTCGTACGCCCGTACGGAAGGCTCGTACGCCCGTACGGAAGACGCGTACGCACGTACGGAAGACGCGTACGCCCGTCCAAGCTCCTCAGTATGGTCTCCGGTATCGTCCCCCGGAGGCACGAAGCAATCTCAGATATTAATTAGAAGTTAGAAATTAGAAATCAGAAATTGATATTTATTCACAAACAAATAAAACATATTATGACTTGCAAGATTTACACTTTCATTATCATTGCTGCTATTGCAAGCAGCATCGCGCTGCGTGCGCAGAACGTTATCAACCCTTACGGACTTGATAAAGTCGAGAAAACCGAAGAAGGAGCTATCCTCCATCACTTCACCCAAGGACTTGTGCTGCCCGCGCAGGTCAACCCCGGCGTCCTCTACAACGGCCAGGACATGATAGCCTGGCTCTATGCCGTCGGCAAGTTCGTCAGCCCCGCAGCCGGCGACTCCGTCCCTTACGCTTACCCAAGCCGTAACCCAGCGCCCGCGCCCTCCGCCGGCCGTCCCTCCGCCGGCCGCCCCGCCGGAGCATTCACGCGCAACTACAACCCCCCTCCGATGTGGAAATGGACATCCGTCGAAGCCGATTCCACCGGCACATTCCAAAACCCCACCCTCCGCTCGGCCTACCTCTACACCGCTTACACGGCCGACAAGGAACAGCTCCTCCTCCTTGAAACCACCGGCGGCACACGCACCTACGTCAACGGCGTCCCCCACGAAGGCGACCATTACGACTTCGGCTACACCCTCATCCCCCTGAAACTCCGTCGCGGCAAGAACGACATAATCTACACCCCGGGACGCTTCGGCCGCGTAAAATCGAAGTTAGTCCGGCCTGACAAGCCCGTAATGTTTACCAGACGCGACATGACCCTGCCCGACCTTATCATCGGCGACAACCAACAGCAATGGGCAGCCATCCGCGTAATCAACCTCACCGAACAGCCACTCCGCGGTTACAGCATCCGCGCCATACTCCGAAGCGGCCGGACCATCGAATCCCCCATGTCAACCATAACAGCCCTGACCGTACGTAAAATAAAATTCCTTCTGCCGAATATTCCTGCTTCGGATAATGATAATATTATTTCGGATAATGATAATATTATTTCGGATGATGACAATATTATTTCGGGAGATACAAAAGCAATTCTTGAGCTTCTGGACAAAGCCGGCAAGCTTGTTGACCGTACTGAAATAAACCTGAAGCAAGTATCAGCCCTCGAAAATCACACCCGCACCTTCCTCAGCAACGTTGACCACAGCGTACAATTCTACTCCGTAACCCCGGCCAAACGCACCCGCGCCGACGAAACCCGTGCCATGGCGCTGACCGTCCACGGCGCCGGCGTTGACGCCCACACCCAGGCCGGATGCTACGAACAAAAAGACTGGATCGACGTCGTAGCCGCCACAAACCGCCGTCCCTTCGGTTTCAACTGGGAAGAATGGGGACGCATCGACGCCCTCGAAGTCCTCGAACACGCCCGCAGCATCTACCATCCCTACGACAACAAAATCTACCTCACCGGCCACTCCATGGGAGGACACGGCACGTGGTATCTGGGCACAACCTACCCCGACAAGTTCGCCGCCATAGCCCCCTGCGCCGCCTACCCCGACATAGCCACCTACGGCCGAGGTCAAGCCGACGACGCCCTGCGCACCCACCCCCTCTACAGCGTCTTTGAAACCGCCGCCAACGCCGGACGCACCCTCACCATGATCGAAAACCTCAAGCAATCCGGCGTTTACATCTTCCACGGCTCCGAAGACCGTACCGTCCCCACCGACCAGGCCCGCCGGATGCGCGAAGTACTGTCCCGCTTCCACTCCGACTTCTGCTACTATGAGTACCCCGGCGGCGAACACTGGTTCGGCAACATCTGCATGGACTGGTTTCCAATCTTCGAGTTCTTCGCCCGCCACACCATCCCCTCGCCGACGGACGTCAAGGACATCGACTTCCGCACCGCCTCGCCGGGCGTCTCCTCCACCGACTACTGGATAGAAGTCGAGCAGCAGACCGTCCCCCTCGCCCTCACCCGCATCAAAGCCTCCTGCCGACAGGACTCCGTCCATATCCAAACCTCCAACGCCGCCCTCATAGCCGTAAACCTGCCCGCCCTGCAACGCACTTCCCCCAGCATACACATCACCATAGACAGCCAAACCATCACAGTACCTTCCGACCGGAAAGCGCTGCTGGCACGCTCCGCTGCTTCTTCTGTTGATGTCTCTGCTTCTTCTGTTGATGTCTCTGCTTCATCCTCTTCTGCTGCCAAATGGCGTCTTATCGACTCCCTTGACACGCATCAAAAATACTCCGCCCGTTACGGCGGCTTCAAATACGCCATCAACAACAACGTAGTCTTCGTTTACGCCACCCACGGCTCTGCCGAAGAAAACGAATGGTATCGCAGCAAAGCCCTCTTCGACGCCGAAACCTTCTACTACCGCGGCAACGGCTCAATCGACGTCATCCCCGACAAAGACTACACTGCCGCAAAATACCCCGACCGCAACGTCATCCTCTTCGGCAACCGCAACAACAACCTCGCCTGGCGCACCCTCCTTGCCACCTGCCCCATCCAGGTCTCGCGCGGTCTCCTCACCTGTGGCGACCAGACCTATCGCGGCGACGACCTTGCCACCTACTTCGTCTATCCCCACCCCACAAGCGCTACAGCCTTAGTAGGAGTAATCGGCGGCACAGGCCCTGCCGGAATGCGTGCCCTTTCGCCCAACAACTACATTTCGGGCATCACCGGCTTCCCCGACTACATGATCTTCCGTGCCGAAACCCTCCGCACCGGCCTCGACGACGTCCTCGCCGCCGGCTTCTTCAACAACGAATGGAAATAAACTGAAAACGAAGCAATCTCACAGTTATGAGATTGCTTCGTTCCTTATAATGACTACGCCCACAAGTACCTTATTATTAGACAATTTTACCCATCGTCATTTTTCCTTTTTGCTAAACTTGTTTAGTACTTTCTATCAATGACGGATTTTTCACAATCCGCTAAGAATAAGCAGAATAACAAAATACTCCGAAGCAGTTTTTAAGCCGTAATTAGTAGTCTCGCCGGGAATCGAACCCGGATCTAAAGTTTAGGAAACTTCCATTCTATCCATTGAACTACAAGACCTTGAGATGTAAAAAGCTGCCCAATATTATGCCGGACAGCCTTTCTACAGTTGCGGAGGCAGGACTCGAACCTACGACCTTTGGGTTATGAGCCCAACGAGCTACCACTGCTCCACTCCGCGATATTTTTTCCCTCTTACGGACTGCAAAGGTACTACTTTTTTTTTAAAAAACAAATTATTTGCATCTTTTTTCTGTTTTTCTTTGGTAGTTCCGATTTTCTTCTGTACTTTTGCGCACATATTTATGTAAAATGTGCATTTATTATGTCGGAAACAACAAGCCGAACAAGGGCAATATTAATTGATGCAGCGCGGAAAGTATTCGCACGCAAAGGCATAGCGCGGACAACAATGAACGACATTGCTAACGCCTCCCAAAAAGGGAGACGCACGCTCTATATGTACTTCAAAAACAAGGAGGAGATATCCAATATTGTGATTGAGAACGAGATGGAGAGTCTGAATGATATGCTCATTGCAGTCGAGAAAAAAGATCTGCCGGCGGACGAGAAGCTGATAACGTTTATCTACACGCGATTAGACGCTTTCAAGGCTACCGTTTCGAGGAACGGTTCTCTGCGAGCTAACTTCTTCCACGACAGTTGGAACGTCGCCAAGGTGCGCAAGGGCTACAATCTACAGGAAATCGCTCTGATAAAAAAGATACTCGCCAGCGGGATAAAAGAAGGCGTCTTTGTTATCCCCGACGTCGAGACCACAGCGCTTATCATCCATTACTCGCTGCGCGGCCTCGAAGTACCTTATATTCGCGGTCTGCTGGGCGACGCACCAGACATGCAACGCAAAAACAGTGTTATGAATCTTATTTTCAACGGAATAATAGCAAAAAGATGATGTATATTAACGCAACAGGATGTTACATCCCCGAACAGAGGATACCTAACGAATACTACACGCGGATAACGGGTTTGACCGACGAGTGGATAGTTCAACGTACAGGTATTAAGACACGTTCACGCGCACGCGAGGACGAGAATTTCAACACCATGAGCGTCGAGGCCGTACGCAACGCTCTGCCGGAGCTGCCCTACGACATTCATGAGGTCGATTTGATTATCGCATCCACTTATTCGCCTTTCGACACGGTTGGGACGGCGGCGCATGTCGTGCAGCACGAGTTCGGTATAGAAGGCGCGAAAGCTTTCACCATGTCATCGGCCTGCTCCTCGTTCGTTAACGCTCTGGAGATAATCGAATGTTTCTTCGCAGCAGGCAAGTCGCGCCGCGCTTTGATTATCGGCGGCGACAAAAACTCGGCCTACGCAAATGAAGACGATCCTAAATCAGGTCATCTTTGGGGTGATGCTGCCGTCGCTTATTTCATTTCAAATGAACGAGTTACGGAGACCGACTATGAAGTATTGGAAATATCTACCGAAGGGCTGGGCTGTCTGGGTAAGGGGCCGGAAGGAATCCAACTGCGCCCTCGCAACGGCGGTATAAGCATGCCGGAGGGTAGAGATGTGTTTTTTCAAGCCTGCACTATCATGCCGCGCAACGCCCGCATACTGCTCGAAAATAGCGGCTACACGTTTGATGACATGAGCTATTTCATCGGTCATCAGGCTAATATGCGCATCCTCAAGAATATCGCCCAAAATATGAATTTCCCTGATGAGAAGATATTGAGCAATATCGAAGAGCTGGGCAACACCGGCTCGGCAAGTTGCGCTCTGGTCTTTGTACAAAACAAGGCAAAGTTTCACGCAGGCGACTTGATTTGTATCAGCGTCTTTGGCGGTGGTTATTCAGCCGGCGCCTGCTTAATAAGAATTTAATTTAAATAACTTAATACTCAGATTTATATGAAACTATTAGAAGGTAAAACAGCGCTCGTAACAGGAGCTGCTCGCGGGATAGGAAAGTCTATCGCGCTTAAATTCGCTTCGGAAGGAGCAAACATCGCTTTCACCGACCTGGCTATCGACGATAACGGCAAGGCTACTGAAGCCGAGATAGCCGCTCTGGGCGTCAATGTCAAAGGCTACGCATCCAACGCCGCCAACTTCGACGAAGCACACAAGATTGTCGAAGAGGTAGTAACCGACTTCGGAAGTATTGATATCTTAGTCAATAACGCAGGCATAACGCGCGACGGACTTATGCTTCGTATGACCGAACAGCAGTGGGACATGGTCATCAATGTCAACCTCAAGTCGGCATTCAACTTTGTTCATGCCGTTACTCCCGTCATGATGAAGCAGAAACACGGCAGCATCATCAATATGGCGTCCGTAGTAGGTGTGTCGGGTAACGCAAGTCAAGCCAACTATTCTGCCTCGAAAGCGGGTATGATAGGCCTCGCCAAGTCGATAGCCAAAGAACTCGGCTCGCGCAATATCCGCGCCAATGCCATTGCTCCGGGCTTTATTATCACCGATATGACTAACGCTCTGCCCGAAAAAGTGCGCGAAGAATGGGAGAAAACTATCCCTCTGCGTCGTGGCGGTACGCCCGAAGATGTAGCAAAAGTAGCGCTCTTCCTCGCTTCCGACCTCTCGTCGTATGTTACCGGACAGGTCATCCACGTTTGCGGCGGCATGAACACATAAGAGTTCGCCTCACGATGGAAGTCATCTACGAAGACAATCACCTCATAGCCGTCAATAAGAATTGCCACGAAATAGTGCAGGGCGACAAGACCGGCGACACTCCTCTTTCGGACATGCTAAAACAATGGCTGCGAGATAAATATGCCAAGCCGGGGAACGTCTTTCTCGGCGTGCCTCACCGACTCGACCGTCCCGTTACTGGCGTAACGCTTTTTGCCCGTACAAGCAAGGCTCTAACTCGCTTGAACGCCATGTTTCGAGATGGCGAGGTGCATAAGCATTACCTGGCAATCGTCAAGAACTGCCCCCAACAAATCGAAGCCGAACTGACTCACTGGCTTGTACGCAACGAAAAAACGAATAAAAGCGCCGCTTACGACGCCGAACGACCGACTTCTAAAAAGGCTGTTATGCACTATCGATTGCTTGCACGGTCGGATAACTATTATCTGCTCGAAATCGAACTCAAGACAGGTCGTCATCATCAGATACGCTGCCAGTTAGCGCATATCGGCTGCCCTATCAAGGGCGATCTCAAGTACGGCGCCGAACGTTCGAATCCCGACGGCGG
>JAITNE010000043.1 GCA_031290635.1 Tannerella sp.
AATCTCCGACGTCCTGTCGTACTGGTCGGGATAGGTGGCCGAATAGAAGGTATTAGCGCCGTAGGACTTGGTGTTGTATCCCGCCAAAAAGTCGATGTGCGAGGTCTCGCCTGTTTGCAGCCTCGTCTGCCAGAGGGCATTGAAGATACGATAGTCGCTGTTGTCGATATACCCGTCCGACCGCCGATAGCCTGCCGAGAGGCTGTTTACAGTCCGTCCGAGAGACTCTGCGCCGCGCACTTCGACCTCTGCCAGACGGTGCATGCCGCCTTTCAGATGAGCTTGGATTTTAGTGTCTGTTTCTTTTTTGGTGATGATGTTGATTCCCCCCGAGAAGGCGTTTGAGCCATAAATAAGCGCTGATGGGCCTTGAAGGATTTCGATGCGCTCGATGTCGGAAAGGTTGATGGGGAAGTCGAAACTGTAGTGTCCCGTGTGTGGATTGGATAGATTTACACCGTTAATTAATACTGCCGTCTGGTCGGCCGAGCCGCCGCGGATGGAGATGTCGGACTGCACGCCGTGTCCGCCTCGCTGGATAACGTCGATGTTGGCGACATAAACAAGCATGTCTTCGACGCTGTGGACGGGCGCTCGCTGAATATCTTCGCGGGTTATGACGGTAACTACTTTAGCCGTTTGGCTTAGCGGCGTCGCTGTTCTCGAAGCCGTTACCATCACTTCATCGAGTTCATGTTCCGGCATCTCGCTTTCAGTGGCTTGCTTGACCGCAACAGTTTGAGCGCTGGTCCGGGTATGAGCCGCCATCGTCAATATTCCAGCCGTGAGGACGCCGATAGAAACTGTTTTGTGCATACTGTTAAAGGCGCTGTATGCTTTGCGCTCGAATCGTTTGAACCTGACAACGCGGTTCACATTAAAAATCTTTTTCTTCATTGTTATATCGTTTTAAAATGAGCTGCAAAAGTACTGTTTTTAAGCGATATTTTCCACAAACATCAAAAAAAATACGCAAAAAATTTGTTGGTATTGATTTTTGTTGTACTTTTGACCCCGAAAATAACTGAATTTCTTAGAATGCAGCAGTATAATGAAGAAGAATTAGTCGAACGACTTCGCAAGCCTGAGACGCAGAGAGACGCGTTTACTCAGGTCGTAGCTGCATATAGTGACAGCTTGTACTGGCATATTCGCAAGATGGTCATGAACCACGAAGATGCTAACGACATGCTTCAAAACACGTTTATGAAGGCATGGATGAACTTGGATCACTTTCGCGGCGACTCCAAACTGACTACCTGGATGTACAAAATTGCCGTCAACGAGTGCATCACCTTCCTCAACAAGCAGCGCAACATTAACAACGTGCCGATAGACGACGCCGACGCCTATCTGCTACAGACCCTCAAAGCCGACGAGTATTTTGATGGCGACGAGCTGGACCTCAAACTCCAGAAAGCCATCGTCTCCTTGCCCGAAAAACAGCGATTAGTCTTCACTATGAAGTACAACGACGACATGAAATATGAAGACATATCGGCGATATTAGGCACCTCGGTAGGCGCTTTGAAAGCCTCATATCATCATGCTGTAAAAAAAATAGAAGCATTTTTTGCCGATGACATTTAAACCATTTGATATTAACAAAGTCTAAAAAAACAATAGAATAAACAATTTTATGCGAATAGAAAATTTTAATTTGGAAACGCTCAAGGACAGAAACCCGTTCCGCGTACCGGAAGGTTACTTTGAGAACTTTACGGCAGAGATGATGAGTCGCCTGCCCGAAAGGTCTGTCTCGGAGCAAACAGTGGTGATATCCATGTACGACCGTATCAAACCATGGTTGTATATGGCAGCCGCTTTTGCAGGGCTGATGGTGCTGTTTAGTGTTCTTAAGCCTGAAAGATCTTCGCAGGGAGCTGACAAAGCTCAGACCACCCTGTCTTCAACCGAAGCGGTTGACGCCGATTCGGAGTTTTTCGACAGCATAGAAGATATGTATGTCGATAAATATGCTGTGTCTTACTATATCGATGATTACAATCTTTGAAAAATGAAAAAAGATTCTTTGAAAATTATTTGCTTTTCTGCATTAGTACTATTCTCATTGCAGGGCTTTGCGCAGGAAAAGGACAATAAAGACGGTCGTCCTCCCTTCGAGAAAGAAGAGTTTGTAGCAAAGCGGAACGCCTATCTCACTGAGAAAATCGGCCTTACGGAGGAAGAAGTCGCTACTTTTATTCCTTTGGAAAACGAGCTGATGAACAAGAAGTTTGAGGTAGGGCGCGAGTGTCATAAATTAGAGCGTGAATTGCGCAAGAAAGAGAGCAAGACGGACGCCGAGTTTGAGAAGCTTTTGAAGTGTCGCGAAGAGATTAAGGAAAAACGCGATCAGTTAGAAAAAGAGTATCTCAACAAGTTCAAGAAGCTACTTTCGGCCGAGAAGATAATCAAGTATCAAAGCGCCGACAGAGATTTCTTTGAAGAATTTTTCCGTAACAGAAAGAAGTAACGAAACAGCTTCTGTGTGCAAGCAGGAGCAATATCATTTTTAGTGTTTTTGTTTAGATTTAGTTTTAATGTAAGGGGGCGATGTGAGATCGCCCCCTTTTTAATGATGCAAAGGCTCAGAAATTAACACTTAATGCGGCTCTGACGCCAATCAAAAGGCGATTATTGTTGTCAATCTTTCGATTAGCGATTGAGTATTCCGGCTTGTACAAGTCTTCTCCTTTAGATGAATACATCCATACTGCCGATGGCCCAACTGCTATTTGTACGGCTGAAAATAACTCATACCGGAAACTTCCGACCAATGATAGCATTTGTTGATGGTTGTTTTTGCCGATGGGATTCATACTTCCTATTTCCGGATTGAAATACAAATTCTTCCCTATCGGACATAAAGCGCCGAATCCGGCGCCAAAAGCAAAGTCCTTTTCAAATCGCGGATTATATCCGCCTTGAATATAGGAGTAAAATCGTGGAACGCCGATTTTAAAAGACAAATTGACCGGATACAATTCATTCGCGGAGATTTCAATCGCTCTATATCCACCCTTTTTGACGATTGAAACAAAACCGATGGGTATTCCGTTCGTTATGCTATCTGCATAATTCACAAAACCGAGTTGACTACCTTTGATTCCTTTCCCCGCAGTATTGACAAAGCCGAGTTGTAATCCATCTGCGTTTTTCGGCGTTGTGTTCACAAACCCTGCCTGCATTCCGGAAAAATCCCTTACAGTCGTATTGACAAAGCCTAATTGTAATCCATCTGCGTTTTTCAACGTTGTATTCACAAACCCTGCCTGAACTCCCTTAAAACCTTTCAATGTTGTATTGACAAAGCCTAATTGTAGGCCTTGATAATCTCCTGTCGCCACATTCACAAACCCAATCAGCGGAAATTTGAATTGATGCGGTGCAATATTACAAAAAACGCTATACACCACAAAACCGGACTTGACTGCCTGTGTGTCATTTTGCGAATAAGTAGCCTGACAAAATAAGGCTGTCAGAATTAACAGTTTTGCTTTTTTCATTTTCTGTTTATGTTAAATTAGACGTACCAGGATATTATCAATCATCAATAGAGCCTCTTACGATGCCTCGCTGGGAGGTTTTGATAAAGTTGAGGATTAGGTCGCGCTCGACGCTTGGGCCATACTCCGTTTCTATGGCGTGCAGGGCTTCGGTATTGTTGAGACCACGAGTGTAGAGCGTGCGGTAGATGTCCTGAATAAGGAATATCTGGGCATTGGTGAAGCCACGACGTCGCAGTCCTACGATGTTGATTCCGCAATAGGCTATAGGGTCGCGTCCGATAAGCGTATAGGGAGGGATGTCCTTGCCTACCCGCGAGCCGCCCTGTATCATCACATGCTTGGAAATATGCGTGAACTGATGTACGAGAGAGCCGCCGCTGACGATGGCGTAGTCTTCGATTTCTACTTCGCCGGCTAACTGTGAGGCGTTGCCGATGATGACGTTATCATGCAACACGCAATCGTGCGCTACGTGCGAGTAGGCCATTATCAGGCTGTTGTTGCCGACGATGGTACGTCCTTTCGAGGCTGTGCCGCGATTGACGGTCGCACATTCGCGCAAAGTCGTGTGGTTGCCTATTTCAACTGTTGATTTCTCGCCGACGAATTTCAGGTCTTGCGGGATGCCTGCGACTACTGCGCCCGGAAAGATATTACAATAGTTACCGATGCGTGCGCCGTCGAGTATGGTAACGTGCGGATAAATGCGACAGTTGTCGCCTATCACGACGTCGCTCTCAATGACTGCAAACGGGTCTATTACGACGTTGTTGCCTATTCTGGCTTCAGGGTGGATAACTGCTAAAGGTGAGTGCATATTCTTATTTGTTTTTAATGATTTGCGCCATAAATTCTGCCTCGCAGACGACTTTTTCACCCACAAAGACGTAGCCTTTCATCGTCGATATACCGCGACGTATGGGAGTAAGCATCTGTATTCTGAAGATAAGAGTATCGCCGGGTACTACTTTATGACGGAACTTGACGCCGTCGATTTTCATAAAGTAGGTAGAATAGCGTTCAGGCTCATCGACCGAGTTGAGTACAAGCAGTCCGCCCGTTTGCGCCATTGATTCTACAAGCAGCACGCCGGGCATGACAGGCTCTTGCGGAAAATGACCCTGAAAGCAAGGTTCATTGACCGTAACATTCTTGATACCGACGATATAATCGCCTCCAATCTCTATGATTTTATCTATCAACAGGAAAGGGTAGCGATGAGGAAGGAGTTCGCGGATGCGGTTGATGTCCATCGCCGGAGGCTGACCGGCCTTATAAATCGGTGGTTGCACATCGTTGATTTTAATATCTTTACGTATCATCCGTGCGAGGACGTTATTGATTTTATGTCCGGGTCGCGTAGCTATGATATGCCCTTTTATCGGCTTTCCTATCAGGGCTATATCGCCGATAACGTCAATCAGTTTGTGGCGTGCCGGCTCGTTAGGGAAGACGAGTGGTTTCTCGTTAACGTAGCCGAGTTCGCGCACATTGACGTGCGGCAGGTTTAGGCTGTCGGCGATTGAATCCATCTCGCTCTGCTCTATCTTGCTATCATAAATGACGATGGCATTATCGAGGTCGCCGCCCTTGATAAGGTTGTTTTGCAACAGCATCTCTATTTCGCGCACGAAGACGAATGTGCGCGAGGCGGCTATATCGGCGTGAAAATCGGACAAGTCGGTCAGCGAGGCGTATTGGTTCGACAGCACGGGCGAATCAAACTCTATCAGCACGTTGATACTAAACTTGTCGTCGGGCAGGATGATGAGTGATGAGCCGGTTTGCTCGTCCTTCACTTCTATCTTGTGGCGCACGATATAGTAGTCTTTGGCGGCGTTTTGTTCTATGACGCCTACGCGCTCGATATTCTGCGAAACGAGAAGAGCGCTACCGTCAAAAATAGGCATTTCGGGAGCGTCAATGTCAATCAGGCAATTGTCTATCTCCCAAGCGTAGAGCGCGGCGAGCGCATGTTCGACGGTACTGCACTGTACCTCGTTTTTGGTCAGCACGGTGCCTCGCTGAGTGTTCGTTACATTCTCTGCAAGCGCGTCTATAACCGGCTGCTCCTTAAGGTCTATACGCCTTATCTTATAACCATAATTTTCGGGTGCAGGATTGAATGTTACATTAACATTCAGTCCTGTGTGCAGGCCTTTACCCTTTAATGAAAATTCGGACGCTAATGTTTTTTGTTTCTGCATATCTTATAACTTATTATTGTTTTTTGTTTTCAATTCTTCTATCTCTTTTTGTAGTTGACCGATTGTGCGGTATAATTCAGGCAGTTTCTCAAAGATGACGATCGAGCGCAGATATTGTCTGGCAGGCATGGCCGGCGAACCTAAGATGCGTGCGCCTGCCTCGACGTTTCCGAGAATACCTGCCTGTGCGCCTATTTGCACCTTGTCGCCTACGGTGATGTGTCCGCTCAATCCTACCTGTCCGCCTATCATGCAGCCTGCGCCTACCTTTGAGGAGCCTGAAATGCCGGCTTGTGCCGCTAAGACGGTGTTTGAGCCTATCTCGACGTTGTGAGCCACCATTATGAGGTTGTCTAATTTAACGCCTTTCCTGATGATTGTAGAGCCTATCACGGCGCGGTCGATAGTAGTGTTTGCGCCTACCTCGACGTTGTCTTCAATCACTACGTTGCCTAACTGCGGTATCTTTTGGTACTCGCCCTGTTCGTCGGGAGCAAAGCCGAAGCCGTCGGCTCCAATGACCGCCCCTGCGTGAATAATGCAATTGCTGCCTACTACGCAACCGTTGTAAATGCTGACGTGCGGATAGATTGTCGTATTGCCGGCAATGCTGACGCGGTCGCCGACGTAAACGCCGGGATAGATGCGGCAATCGTCGCCAATCACAGTGTTGTCGCCAATGTATGCGAAAGCGCCGACGTAGCAGTTGTTGCCGACGGTGGCGCTCGAAGCAACGAAAGCAGTTGAATCTACGCCTGTTTGGCGCTGTTTAGCCTGTTCGACGAGGCTCATCAGAGTAGCCAGCGACGAGTAGGCGTTAGGGACTTTGATCAGGGTAGCCTTGATCTTGTCCGTAGGGGTAAAATCATTATTTACCAGCACAATACTTGCGTTGGTCTCATATATGAAATGTTCATACTTAGGGTTGGCGAGAAACGTGAGCGTTCCGGGCCTCCCATCTTCTATTCGGGAAAAGTCGTTAACCTGCGTTAGAGGGTCGCCAACTATGCTTCCTTTCAAGAAATCAGCTATTTGTTGAGCAGTAAACTCCATCAATTTTTATTAAATTTCAATCGACAAAAATAGTAAAAAATTTTATATTCAGAGGATTTATGGCGAATAATTCTGTTTTTTGACTATATAATTCCTTTTTCCGACAGATATTTTGCCATCTCCTGCTGTACTTTCATTGCTTCCCGAGCGGCTGCCGAAGCGAACTCAGGCGTGTTGTCGGCATAGATAACGGCACGCGAAGAGTTGACTATCAGTCCGCATTCGTCGTTCATTCCATAGCGGCAGACTTCTTCTAATGAGCCGCCCTGCGCTCCTACGCCGGGAACGAGCAGGAAATGTCGGGGGACGATGCGGCGAATATCCTCAAACATACTGCCTTGCGTAGCGCCAACTACGTACATCATATTTTGGTCGTCGCCCCAGCGCTGCGAGACGCGGAGGGTTTTCTCGAACAGTCGCTCTCCGGCAGCGTCTTCGGTGAATTGGAAATCCTGCGAGCCGCGATTGGACGTCAGCGCAAGCAGTATGACCCACTTGTCGCGATATTCGAGGAAGGGCAGCACACTGTCCTCACCCATGTAGGGGGCAACAGTGAGCGCATCCGCATTCATGTCCGAGAAGAACGTTTGGGCATACATTTTTGAGGTGTTGCCGATGTCGCCGCGCTTGGCGTCGGCGATGACGAACTGGTCGGGATATTGTGTCCTGATGTATTGCACTGTTTTTTCGAGTGAAGCCCAGCCGCCGACGCCGCCGCACTCGTAGAACGCGAGGTTAGGCTTGTAGGCGATGCAGTAGGGCGCTGTGGCGTCGATAATCGCTCTGTTGATTGCAAATATCGGGTCTTCGTCGGTCAGAAGATGTTGCGGTATCTTTTTCGTGTCTGTATCCAGCCCTACGCACAGAAACGAGCGCTTTCGCCGGATGTTGTTAATTATATCTTGCTTGTTCATCTTTATATGTTGGTTTATAGTTCACTTTCCTTGATGCGTTCAGTGTTTTCGGCGACGATGAGGTGGTCGATGCAGTCCTGAATATCGCCGTTCATAAACGCCGGTAGATTATAGACGGTATAGTTGATGCGGTGGTCGGTTATGCGTCCTTGCGGGTAGTTGTAGGTACGGATTTTGGCGGAGCGGTCGCCGGTCGAGACCATAGTCTTGCGTCGCGAGGCTATGTCGTCGATATATTTCTGGTGTTCGCGGTCGTAGATAAACGAGCGCAGGCGGCTCAGGGCGCGTTCCTTGTTCTTAGGCTGGTCGCGGGTCTCGGTACATTCAATCAGTATCTCCTCAATCATATTGGTAACGGGATTTTTCCAGTTATAGCGCAGACGGACGCCCGATTCTACCTTGTTGACATTCTGACCGCCGGCGCCGCTTGAGCGGAATGTGTCCCAGCGTATTTCGCCCTCGTTGATTTCGACGTCGAACTCGTCGGCTTCGGGCAATACGGCAATGGTAGCTGCGGAGGTGTGGATACGTCCCTGCGCCTCGGTCTGCGGTACGCGCTGTACGCGGTGAACGCCCGATTCATACTTCATTGTGCCGTAAACGTTATCTCCGGCAAGGGTGAAAACTATCTCCTTGACACCGCCGAAGCCGTTCTCGCTACAACTTGAGATAGTGAGATGCCAGCCTTTTACTTCGCTGTATTTGGAGTACATACGGAAGAGGTCGGCAGCGAAGATTGCGGCCTCGTCGCCACCCGTGCCGCCGCGTATCTCGACGATAGCGTTCTTGCCGTCTTCGGGGTCGGCAGGGATAAGCAGCAGTTTGATTTCTTCTTCGATTTCGGGGATACGCATCCGGCAGGCGTCTAACTCGTCGCCGGCCATCTTGTGCATTTCGGGGTCGTCCTCAGTAGCGAGTATTTCTTTAGCTTCGTCGATTGTCGCCAGCGTTTGAACGTATCTCTTGTATGCTTCGACTATGCGCTTCAGTTCCTTGTATTCCTTAGTGAGGCGGATGTAACGCTTGCGGTCGCCGATTACCGAGGGGTCGGATATCAGTAGCGAGACCTCTTCAAAACGGCTTGACAGCCCGTCGAGTTTTTGCAGTATGCTGTTTTTATCTGCCATATCTATTTATTCATTGATAATAAAATTCGCCGTATTCACTTCGGATTGTCAACTCGCGTTTGTCGCTCTTCTCAACGTGTCCGACTATACGTGCGTCAATACCGTACGATTTGCTGATTTCGATGATGCTGTCGGCCTTTTCTTCGGATAGATATACTTCCATGCGATGTCCCATATTGAAGACTTTGTACATCTCCGACCATTCGGTGTTGCTTTGCTCCCGGATAGTGCGGAACAGGGGCGGAACAGGGAAAAGATTGTCTTTTACGACTTTCATGTTATCGACGAAATGCAGTATCTTAGTCTGTGCGCCGCCGGAGCAATGCACCATACCGTGAATATCGCTGCGCATACGGTCAAGAATGGTTTTGATTACCGGCGCATAAGTGCGGGTCGGGGATAGCACGAGTTTACCGGCGTCGAGAGGCGAGCCTTCGACGCTGTCAGTAAGCCGCAAGCTGCCTGCATATATCAGTTCGCTCGGCATTGCGGCGTCATAACTTTCGGGATATTTTTCGGCGAGATAGCGGGCGAAGACGTCGTGTCGCGCCGAGGTCAGTCCGTTGCTGCCCATGCCGCCGTTGTAGGAGCGTTCGTAGGTAGCCTGACCGAAGGAGGCCATTCCGACTATAACGTCGCCGGAGCGTATGTTGGCGTTGTTGATGACGTCTGCGCGTCGAAGGCGGCAGGTTACGGAGCTGTCAACGATGATTGTACGCACAAGGTCGCCTACATCGGCCGTCTCGCCGCCTGTTGAACAGGCGTTCACTCCCAGCGCTCGCAGTTCGGCAAGCAGTTCTTCAGCGCCGTTGATGATAGTAGAGATTACTTCGCCGGGGATAAGCAGTTTGTTGCGTCCGATAGTACTCGAAACAAGTATATTATCCGTCGCGCCGACACAAATAAGGTCGTCGATATTCATTATAAGCGCGTCTTGAGCGATACCTTTCCAGACGCTGAGGTCGCCCGTTTCGCGCCAATAGAGATAAGCGAGCGAGGATTTAGTACCGGCGCCGTCGGCGTGCATGATATTGCAATATTCAGGGTCTCCACCCAGAATATCGGGAATAATCTTGCAGAAAGCCTTTGGATAGAGGCCTTTGTCGATGTTTCTTATAGCGCTGTGAACGTCTTCTTTTGAGGCGCTCACCCCACGTAAATTATACCGCTCCATAATTCTAATTTCTAATTTCTAATTTCTAATTTCTAATTTCAGACGGGGCGCGCCCCGTCTCTACTTTCTTAATTTTAACGTATCTCCTAACTTGGGTGTATAGTCGTTTTGCAGCTTGTTGAGTTTGTACAAAGTCTTGAGGCGCATGCCATAGAGTTGGGCGATGCCGTGCATTGATTCGCCTGCGGCTACGACGTGTATCCTGTTTTCTTTGGGGGCATATCTTTCCTTGCTTTGAAGGAATAACATGTCGCCTTTTTTAAGGACATATCCAGGCGTTACTTCGTTGTATTTAAGCAGTCGTTTGAGGCTCAATTTAGTATCGTAAGCTATTATCTCAAACGAATCGTTCTCCTGAGCCTTGATATAATGAATGCCGTTGACTCGCTGAATACGTCGGCGCCAGTTAGTTACAGCCGGATGCTGCTTCCTTTGTTCCGGTGAAACGACCTTTATTTCGTAGATATCATCCACAAGAGCAGCAGGCTTCTTCTTTTCGGCAGGTTGCTTGAGGCGGTCTAACTTGTACAGTTCGTAGGTCTCGATAAGGCGGACGAGTTTGTCGCCGTAGGACTTGTCGGTAGCGTAGCCGCAGTTCTGCAAGCCATAAGCCCAGGCTTTGTAGTCGTAGATGTCGAGGGTAAACAGAGAGACGTAGTATTTGCGATTAGCGAGGAAGATCGAGTGGTCTCGATAAGAATCTTCGGCCGATTTGTAGGCTCTGAAACATTCGTTCTTGGCGTCGTCATCGTGGTAGATACGTCCGCCGCGCCATTCCTCCTTGCATTTGATTCCGAAGTGATTGTTAGCCTTAACAGCTAACCGACTGTTGCCCGCGCCCGATTCGAGCAATCCCTGCGCCAGCGTGATGCTCGCAGGGATTTTGTATTCCTTTTGCTGTTGCATAGCCAGAGTTTTATACTTCTTTATGTACTCTTCAAACTGTGGCATACGCGAGGCTTTTTGCCCCGTAATAGTGAGGGAGCACAGGGCAAGGATAAGACATGTAAAAAATATACGCATATATAAGTGCATAGCTAAATATCTTAATATTTGATTGAAAAACGGCGGCAAAGATAAGAAAATAAATTGAGAATCGAAAATTCAGTGAATAAAGAACGAAAAAAATCGAGATAGCGGCGGGATAGAAGAAGTTATCCGAAGTTATCCGAAGTTAAGACTTTAAGACTTTAAGAAGTTATCCGAAGTTAGAAGATTGCTTTGCTTCGTTCCTCGCAACTCCTACCAATGACGGAGAGATAAATCCCGTAGGGATGGAATGTTGGTAGAAAGGTTATGCAATGAGTATCTGCGTGCCGTCAGGTACGCGATAAATCAGCCGATGACACGTTCCGGTTCT
>JAITNE010000113.1 GCA_031290635.1 Tannerella sp.
ATAAAAAATGCTTACCTTTGCAGTGCAAAACGAAAGATTTATGCTAACAAAATTGATAGACAGCGACAAGATACATAAGATAAAGAGCTTGATTGATAAAGGCGAAAAGTTTGTGATAGTGGCGCACGAGATGCCTGACGGTGATGCTATCGGCTCTTCGCTCGGTCTGTTTCATTATCTTATGTCGTTCGACAAAAAGTCGATAAAGGTCATCGTACCTAATAACTTCCCCGAGTTTCTCAAGTGGATGCCGGGGGCAAGAGATATAGTTCTCAACGATCAGTACAGCGATTTCGCATCTCAATTGATTGCTGAGGCTGATGTGATGTTCTGCCTCGACTTGAATGCAATCAAGCGGGTCGGCAAGATGGCGGCTACGGTAATGGCCTCAGATGCGCAGAAAATATTGATTGACCATCATCTCGAACCTGAAGATTTCTGCGACGTAACGCTCTCGTATCCACAGATGAGTTCGACTTCAGAACTGATGTTTCGCGTCATCTGCGCTTTAGGTGATGTGGATATGATAGACAAAGACGCCGCCGAGTGCTTATATACAGGGATGATGACGGATACGGGTTCGTTCACGTACAACTCAAACAATGACGGCATCTACACTATTATCAGCGAGTTGATAAAGAAAGGCATCGACAAGGATGAGATATACAGGAAAGTAAATCAGGTATATTCGGAAAGCCGGCTACGACTGATGGGTTACGTGCTCTATCAGAAGATGAACATATATTCAAACGAGCACACGGCTATTTTCGCCCTCTCGCAGGAAGAACTGAACCGTTTCAGATATAAGACGGGCGACACCGAAGGCTTTGTGAATCTGCCGCTTAGCATCAAGGGCATTTCGTTCTCAGCCTTTCTGCGCGAAGAGACTAATCTGATAAAAATATCACTGCGGTCGGTGGGCGAGTTTCCCTGCAACAAGTTTGCTGCGAGGTACTTCAATGGCGGAGGGCACAAGAATGCTTCCGGCGGCGAGTTTCACGGCTCCATGCAAGATGCGTACAAGGTCTTTGAGAAAGGTCTTAAACAGTTGAATCCCAACAATTTTAACAAACAAATAATATGAAGAAAGGTTTTTATTTAATGACGCTGGCAATGAGCGTATTACATCTGATTTTTGTTGTTTCATGCAACGATACCCCAACGTATGAGGAGCTAAAGTCAGCGGAGCAGGTTATTATCAAGAGGATTATAGCCGAGAGAGGCATAGAAGTCCTGTCGGAGTACCCTACAGATGGTGTATTTGGGAAGAATCAGTTCGTAGAGCTATCCAGCGGCATCTACATGAACGTTATTGATTCGGGCAACGGAGTACACGCGCAGTATAACGCCACGACCGTACTGATGCGCGTTTGCGGTTATGTTTACGACGCCGACCCGCCGTACTATTTCAACTCGTTCGGCAACACAGGTTACCCGTTTGAGTTCAAGTACGGGTTGGCATACAGCGTAGTCAGCGAACATCAGGCTTCGGGCGACAACTACTATCTATGTTTCGGCATGGGTCTTGAGTCGGCGCTTCAATACGTAGGCGACAGCGCGTGGGTCAAGCTGATTGTCCCCGGCTATTCGGAAATCAGCGACATGCCTGCCGGAAGCACCTATCAATCAGCTAACACACAAAAGTATTACCCTATCTATTACGATAGCGTAAGATATGTCTTCTGGTAACGTAAAACTTATTATAATCATGACTTTAATCAAATCAATTTCAGGTATTCGAGGTACGATAGGAGGTGCATCGGACGATGGACTGAACCCTCTGGCTATCGTTAAATTCGTCTCGGCGTACGCGACTTTCATCGGCAAGAACTCTCCGGCTACATCTGCCAGGCGCATTGTTGTAGGGCGGGACGCACGCATTTCGGGGCAGATGGTTAAACATATTGTCAACGGAACGCTTACAGGCATGGGGTTTGACGTGGTTGACATCGACCTTGCTACTACTCCTACTACCGAGATGGCGGTTACGATGGAGAACGCGTCCGGTGGAATCATTATCACTGCAAGTCATAATCCAAAGCAGTGGAACGCCCTCAAACTGCTTAACTACAGGGGTGAGTTCCTTAACGACGCCGAAGGTCGAGAGGTGCTTGAGCTTGCTGAAAAGCAGCAGTTCGACTATGCAACGATAGACAAGCTCGGCACGATAATCTCGGATGCGCGTTACAAGGAGCGTCATATCGAGAGCATACTCAAGCTCGAACTTGTTGATAAAGAAGCTATTCTGGCAGCTAACTTTCGCATAGCTATAGATTGCGTCAACTCGGTAGGCGGGATAGTGTTGCCCGAACTGCTGTATGCGTTGGGCGTGAGGGAGTTGTTTAAACTGCATTGCAATCCGCATGGCAACTTCTCGCACAACCCTGAGCCGCTGCCGGAGAATCTCACCGAAATATCGGCATTAATGAAGCATGCGAAGGCTGATGTAGGCTTTGTGGTAGATCCTGACGTAGATCGGCTGGCTATTGTGTGCGAGAACGGCGAGATGTTTGGCGAAGAGTACACGCTGGTTGCGGTCAGCGACTATGTGCTGTCGCATACGCCGGGGAATACGGTCAGCAATCTGAGTTCGACACGCGCCTTGCGGGATGTAACTCTGCTGCATGGCGGGCAGTATCAGGCTGCAGCCGTTGGCGAAGTCAATGTAGTAGCGAAGATGAAGGCTACAGGCGCGATTATCGGCGGCGAGGGGAATGGCGGAGTAATCTATCCGGCAAGCCATTACGGTCGGGATGCGCTGGTGGGGATTGCGCTGTTTCTGTCGCATCTTGCTAAGAAGAAACTGAAAGCGAGTGAGTTGCGAGCGTCGTATCCGCAGTATTTCATCTCGAAACAGAAGGTAGAGCTGCGGCCGGATATAGATATAGATACAGTTCTACAGAAGGTTAAAGCGTTGTATTCGCAGTATGAAATCACTGATATAGATGGCGTTAAGATTGATTTCGCGGACAAGTGGGTACATCTGCGCAAGAGTAACACCGAGCCGATAATCCGTATCTATGCCGAGGCGCATACCGCGCCGGAAGCAGAGGAGCTGGGCAAGGAGATAATATCACAAATAAATTAACCGTAAGCCGACGCGACGGAGCGGGAGATTAAATTAAATCACAAGTTAATCAACATCAATCCAAAGTTTTAATCATAATTATGAAACGATTACTATCTACTTTATTGCTTTGTGGTCTTAGCGCCGGCGTTTATGCTGCCGACACTTTGAAAATCATGTCATATAACGTCCGCAACGCCAACGGTATGGACAATGTTACCGATTACGGGCGTATTGCGGACGTCATCCTGAAGGAAAATCCCGACGCTGTGGCGATTCAGGAATTAGACAGCGTTACAGGGCGAAGCGGCGGCGTAAACGTATTGCACGAGATAGCCCGACTGACCGCTATGCACGGCGTCTTTAACGCTTCCATCGTTTACGACGGCGGCAAGTACGGCGTAGGCGTCATATCTCGGGAGAAGCCGCTTGGTCATTATGCTGTAGCCCTTCCCGGTCGTGAGGAGAAGCGTTCGCTGCTGATAGTTGAGTTCGAGAAGTATCTGCTTGGATGCACGCATTTCTCGCTTACGGACGAAGATCGTTTGCTTTCGATAGACATTATCAAAAATGAATCCTCCAAAGCCGTCAAACCCTTTATCCTTGCGGGCGACTTGAATTCTAACCCCGATTCAGAGGTTATTAATCGCCTTAACGATGGTTTCACGACGCTTAACAATCCTCTTATACCGACGTTTCCGTCCGACCGGCCGCGTCATTGCATCGACTATATCGCTGTAGCCAGGCACGTTCCGTTTACGCTGATTGCAAACAGCGTTGTAGTGGAAAGCGTCGCCTCAGACCATCGTCCGGTTATTATCGTCGTTGCATTGCACTGAATCAGTAATTTCTTCATGCGAAAACTCAGGGTAACCGAATTGAACCGACTGTCGGCCGACGAATATCGTGCGAGCGCCAAAACGCCGCTGATAGTCGTACTTGATCATGTCAGAAGCTTGAATAATGTAGGCTCGGTCTTTCGCACGGCGGACGCTTTCAGGCTCGAAGCGGTCTATCTGTGCGGCATCACGGCTACTCCTCCGAATATTGAGATACATAAAACCGCTCTCGGCGCTGAAGATACGGTTGAATGGCGTTACTTCGACGATACGCTCGAAGCGGTGCATGCCTTGAAGGTCGATGGTTACACGGTTTGCGTTATAGAGCAGACCGAAGGCGCTGTAAGTCTTGACAAGATGGTGTTTGAGAGGGACAGGAAATACGCCGTAGTCATCGGACATGAGGTCAAAGGCGTACAGCAAGTAGTTGTAGATGAATGCGATGTATGCGTCGAGATACCGCAGTTCGGATCAAAACATTCGCTCAATGTAGCCGTCGCCGCAGGTATCGTTATATGGGAAGCATGGGGAGGAATTAGGAATTAGAAGTTAGAAGTTAGAAATTTGCTTGTCAGGCTTGCGAAGTATTTACATAATTAGCAGAATTTGCAGAATTTACATGTTAGAATTTACATATTAAACGTTAGATTGATTTGTGCATCTGGGGGACGGAGCGAGAGACAGTCATAGCGCGTCGTATATATCAGTCGTCGAGTGGCGCACATGTCCGTCCCACAGAGGAATGAAGCAATCTTAATCATCGGATTATCCCCGTTAGGGGATTCATGCCAATAGAAAACGGTATTATACACAATTTTAATCCCCGTAGGGGATTCAAATTATAATGGATGCGTCCTTTGAATGTGAATCCCCTACGGGAATTAAAGAGATGTTGCTTCTTGTTTTCTATTGATATGTATCCACTGACGGGGAAACGCCGTCCGGTTTATATTTATA
>JAITNE010000166.1 GCA_031290635.1 Tannerella sp.
GAACTCCGCGAGGAGCTTACTGAAGGCAATAAGGAGCTTACGGAACTCCGCGAAGAGCTTAGGGAAGGCAATAAGGAGCTCGCGGAACTCCGCGAGGAGCTTACTGAAGGCAATAAGGAGCTTACGGAACTCCGCGAAGAGCTTAGGGAACTCCCTAAGGAGCTTACGGAACTCCGCGAAGAGCTTACGGAACTCCGCGACTTCCGCAGAGGGCAGCTATCCTTTCTTCCTCCTACATGAATCGGCTTGCTTCGTGCCTTGCAATGACGGACTCATGCGACAGGCTTTTACAGCTGACAGCGACACAAAATTCTTATATGCAAAACTACAACAAGAAAGCGCCCGATTTCATCCGCTTGTGCGTATTGAAATCGGGGCGCTCAGTCTTAAATAACGCTGATGTTGCAGCGTCAGGTGGAGCTGGAGAGATTCGAACTCTCGTCCAAACGAGGAATTAATTTGCTTTCTACATGCTTATCCCGGCTTTGATTTTCGTGATGCGGCAAGACCCAAGCTACCAACCGCAACCTTATTCTCTTCAGCTTCATCTGCAGTGCGAGACCTCCTGCAGACTATCTCCGATTTTCCTGCACTACCTGATCGAACGCTTCGAAGCCAGAGCTTTCGGGTAATGTCTCGTCCAAACACCTTGTGTAAGGATAAAGCTATAATCTACTGTTATTCGACTATGCAGCGAGAGCGTAATTATTTTCGCCATTTAGCTGTTTATCAACCGAGATTAAAGTGCCGGCCAACGACGCACTGCATGCTTACAAACCACTTCTACCCGCTGTCTAAACCGGTCAGCCCCATGATTTGAACTGCAAAGATACACATTTTATTTTAATTCGCAAGTTTTTTGAGGAGATTGTTTCGTTCCGCCGGTAACGGAGATGCGCATTCGGTTAGTCTTTGCTGCATGCTGTTCTCTGAGAAGGTCGTTTACCGTTTTGACGGGATTGAAGGTTTCGATGGGGACTTCGACGAAGATTGTGTTCCAGTCTGACATTGCTCCGTTCCACAGACCGGGCAGTTCGAGGGCTTTCAGTTCGCGGCCGTCCTTGCTTTTGATGGAGATGAAGCCGGTATTGCGGTCAACGTAGTCGGGCAGGTGATACTTGTTTCCTTGCGCGTCGCGGACGGCGCAGACCAGATCGACCGGATTGAAGTGTGAGCCGTGCTCGTAGATTGTTTTTGCTGTGGGGTTCGACATGTCTATCTGGGTGCTTTCGGCGATTTGCGGCGAGACGGTCGAGTCGGGATTGACGGCGAGGAATGGACCTCCGCCCGGTTCGCCGGTGTTGCGCACCATCCCGCAGACCCGCAGCGGACGCTGCAGTTTGCGCTTGATGTAAAGTATTAATTCTACGTCTTCGAGATATTTGGTGTCGGGGTTTTTGATGCAGAGTTCGTCTTGCAGGAAGTGTATCATTTCGGCAACCTGTTCTTGCGTGTAGCCGCCGCTTTCAATCAGGCTTGTATAGTCAAAAATCTTGCGTTGAACGGCGAGGAGTACGCCCGCCAGAACTTTCTTGTAGTAGAGGGCGTCATGGAATGATTCGCTGACGATATTGTCAATATTCTTGATGAAAATAACGTCTGCCTCAATCGAATCAAGATTATGTATCAGCGCTCCATGCCCGCCCGGACGAAATACCAGACTGCCGTTGACGTCGCGCAGAGGCGCGTTTGCCATATCTACGGCGATGGTATCGGTGTCGGGACGTTGCAGGCTGAAGGTTACGTCAAACTTGACGTCGAGCTTCTGTTCGTACTGTGATTGCTTTTCGGCCAGAAGTTTGCGAAACAGCGGCAGATGTTCCGGCGAGACGGTGAAGTGGATGTACGCCGTATTGTCGGCCACAGTACGGGCGCAGGTCGCGCCTTCTATCAGATGTTCTTCCATTGCCGTGCGTGCGCCGTCGCTGTAGTGATGAAAGATCAGCAGACCTTTGGGAAGCGAGCCGCAGTTGAGACCGTCGCTGTTAAGCAGGGCGGCGACGACGTCTTTATAGCGTCCTGCGGCTGTCAGGGCGGGGATTTCGGTTTGGTAGAGCTTGAGGCAGGCGGCGTTCAGTGCGTCGTAGAAGGCAAAATGCTTGACGTCGGCAAAGAATGTCTGCTCAAACCCTGTTTCGGGCGCGTCGCGGGGGGCGTCGAGGAAGGCGTACAGGTCTTTGAACATCCGGCTTGCTGCTCCTGACGCGGGCACGAACTTGGTAACCCGAATGCCGGAGGCGAGGCCGTCAGTCCACGTCCTGACATAAGCCTGCTCTTCATCTTTGGTCGGTCGCCTGACGCCTTTCTCGACCGTAGCCGAGGCCTTGACCTCAAGACAGGGGAAACCGTTAATAAAGCACGACAGTTGCTCATTGATTTGCGCCTCAGTGAGGTTCTTGGTCTTTAACTGCAATAAATCATTATCTTTTATCATAATATGAATGTTTTGTGTCTGCAAAGATAGTGTTTTATTTTGAACTCCACGAATTTTTTTGTCCACAGATTTTTGTCCACAGATTTTTGTCCACGAATTGCACGAATTACACGAATTGAAAGTTTTGTCCACGAATTGCACGAAACAACGTTCGACGTAGTCAATTACACGAATTGAAAGTTTTGTCCACGGATGCCATCATCCGCAGACGTCATCTCCCAAAATATAAAAATCAAATTATTTTCATGTACTTTTGTGGCGGATTTACATTATAACTATGGAGAAGGAAAAATTTTTTACGGATGATGAGAAGAAAACTTTTTTCTCGAAGTACAGGGAGCTGCACAATGCGCTCTCGGCTAACCTTGAGGTTGATGATTTTCCCAGGATCAGGCAACTGCTAAGGCAGATTGACCCGATGGAGTGCTACGGCAGAGACAGCAACGGCGTCAACGGTCTCCTGCGTAACATCGAAACCGCCCTGATTGCTACCCGCGACATCGGCCTGAAACGTACTCCCATCCTTGCTCTTATCCTTTATCGTCCGGTGATGAAGGGCGCTGTAACGGTCGAGGTGGTCGAGAAAACTTTCAATACCGACGTATCGCTTATTCTGAACCGTCTGCTGCGTACGTCCGAGCTTTACGCCCGCAATACGGCGGTTAATTCGGATAACTTCCATCACCTGCTGTTTTCGTTTGCCGAAGACGTCAGGGTGATTCTGATTATGATTGCCGACCGGCTTTGCATGATGAGGATGGGTAAGGAAATGGTCGATGAGCAGGACCGTACCCGTCTGGCTACGGAGGCTTCGTATCTGTACGCTCCGCTGGCGCACAGGCTGGGTCTCTACAAGATTAAAAGCGAACTCGAAGACCTCTCGCTCAAGTATCTCGACAGCAAACAATATTATTATATCAAGGATAAACTCAACGAAACCAAACGCTCGCGGGATGAGTATATCGAGAACTTTATCCGTCCGGTGAGCGAGAAACTCACGGCTTCAGGCCTTAGTTTCGATATTAAGGGACGCATAAAATCCATCCATTCCATCAACAATAAAATGAAAAAGCAAAAGGTCGATATTGAAGGGATATATGATCTTTTTGCTATACGTGTGGTGATTGATTCGCCGGCGGAACGTGGTCGTCAGGACTGCTGGCAGGCGTTTTCGATTATTACGGACATGTATCAGCCTAATCCTAAACGGATGCGCGACTGGATTTCGGTGCCTAAATCCAACGGCTATGAAAGTCTGCATATCACGGTGCTTGGACCTCGTAAACGCTGGGTCGAGGTGCAGATTCGTACTCAAAAGATGGACGAGATAGCCGAGAAAGGGCTGGCGGCGCACTGGAAATACAAGGGAGGACAGGCAGAACGCGGTCTGGATGAGTTTCTGGCCGACGTGCGCGCCGTTATCGAGACGCAAGGCTCTACGCCGATGGATTTGATGAAGGAGTTCAAGATGGATCTTTATCAGGATGAGATCTATGTTTTCACTCCGACCGGCGAGCTTGTCAAGCTTGGTAAAGGCGCTACGGTGCTGGATTTCGCCTTCGCCATACATTCCAAAATCGGCAGCCGCTGCGTGTCGGGCAAGGTCAACGGCAAGAATGTTCCCATCAAATACGTGCTCAATAACGGCGATACTGTTGAAGTACTTACCTCGCCGACGCAGACTCCCAAACGCGACTGGCTTTCGTTTGTAGCTACCACCAAGGCTCGTTCCAAAATCAAACAGACCTTGCGGGAAGAGTCCGCCAAAAACGCCGAGATAGCTAAAGAGCTGCTTCAACGTCGTATCAAGAACCGCAAAGTAGATATCGACGAACCTGCTTTGATGAGATATATCAAGAAGAAAGGCTACAAGGCGGCGACGGATTTCTTTATCGACATCTCCGAAGGCAAACTCGACATCAACACGGTTATAGATGAGTGCCTCGACCTCGACCGCCATGAAACCGCCACCGAAGGCGTGCGCTCTGCCGAAAATTTTGTAGCCAACATCGAAGCTAAAGAGCTGAGTACCCATCAGGATGTGCTGGTTATCGACAACAACCTCACCGGCATAGAATACAAGTTAGCCAAGTGTTGCAACCCCATCTACGGCGACGCTGTGTTTGGATTTATCTCAACCCAGGGCATCAAAATTCATCGTCTTGACTGTCCGAACTCTACCGAAATGCGCAGTCGTTTCGGCTACCGCATCCTGCCGGCGGAGTGGAGCGGCAAAGGCGCCAGCGGTTATACTGTAACCCTGCGGATAGTCGGCAACGACGACATCGCCATCGTAACCAACATCACCTCCGTAATAAGCAAGGAGAGCAAAGTGTCGCTGCGTTCAATCAATATAGATTCTGTTGACGGCCTGTTTCAGGGCGCATTCGCGATCATCATCTCCGACGTCTCCGCCCTGACCATACTGATTAAGAAACTGCAAGGCGTCAAAGGCGTCAAGAACGTCGAGCGGGTGAATTGAAAAATAAACATTATATTTGCAGCGAAATACTCAAATAAAATATACTTATGAAACAGTTGACAGGAATAAGATTTACTAATGACTTAACAGGACGTCCGCGTTATGTGAGGGTTGATTTGCATCAGCATGGCGACAACATTTTGCTTGAAGATTTCTTGGATAGCATCGACGTTAAAGCCCGCAAAGGCGAACCCACCATGCCGTTTGATGAGTTTGTCAAGGAAGAAAACAAAAGGCGCGGAGTTTACAGATAAATAAATATTATATATTATGAACAGACGATTATTTTTTAAGAACACATCATTAATAGCTGCCGCCGGACTTGTAGCTCCGGCTTACCTGAG
>JAITNE010000149.1 GCA_031290635.1 Tannerella sp.
AGAACGGTAACACTCGACGATGCGGTTTTTGGGATTGAGCCAAATGATCACGCGATATATCTTGACGTCAAGCAGCATTTAGCTAATCGTCGTCAAGGCACACACAAGTCAAAAGAGCGTAGCGAGATAGCGGGCAGTACCCGTAAGCTGATACGTCAGAAAGGTAGTGGCGGCGCCCGTCGCGGCGACATCAACTCGCCTGTAATGGTAGGCGGCGGTAGAGTATTCGGTCCGAGACCTCGCGACTACAGCTTCAAACTCAACAAGAAAGTGAAAGCTCTGGCACGCAAGTCGGCATTGTCGTACAAAGCTAAAGACGGAGCCATCACGGTAGTCGAAGACTTCACGCTGGAAACGCCTAAGACAAAAGAGTTTATAGCCATACTAAAAGCCTTGAAGGCCGACAGCCGTAAGACGTTGCTCGTATTGGCAGAAAACAACGACGGACTGTATTTGTCGGCACGCAACTTGCATTCGGCGACGGTCGTAACCGTACCCGAACTGAACACCTACAAAGTGCTTGACGCAGCGACCCTGTTGCTGAGCGAGAGCGCTTTAACCAAGATTGAAAACAACTTAAAAGCATAAGGAGGACAACAAGATGGGAATCATAATCAAACCAATAGTAACGGAAAAGATGACGGCGGTAACAGAGAAAACGCCTAATCGTTTTGGCTTCCGCGTTCAGCCCGACGCTAACAAGTTGGAAATCAAGAACGCAATCGAGACCATGTACAAAGTGGTTGTCAAGGACGTCAATACGATGAACTACAGCGGCAAGAAGAAAAGTCGCTATACTAAGTCAGGCGCAGTCAACGGTCGTCAAGATGCGTTCAAGAAAGCGATAGTAACATTAAAGGGAGGCGATACAATCGACTTCTTCAGTAATATTTAATCCAAAACCTTCAAAATTCAAAATTAGAAGATGGGAATACGTAAATTAAAGCCCACTACCCCGGGGCAGAGACACAAGGTTATCGGTGCATTTGACAACATCACTGCAAGTACACCGGAGAAGTCTCTTGTGATTGGTAAGACATCGTCGGGCGGTCGCGACAATACCGGTAAAATGACAGTACGTTATATCGGTGGCGGTCACAAGCGCAAGTATCGTTTTATCGATTTCAAGAGGAGCAAAGATGGCATTCCGGCAACAGTAAAAACGATAGAGTACGATCCGAATCGCACCTCTCGAATAGCGCTGTTGTACTACGCCGATGGCGAGAAGAGTTATATCGTCGCGCCAAACGGATTGGAAGTAGGCCAAACAGTGATGTCGGGCAGCAAGGCAGCTCCCGAAATAGGCAACTCGTTACCGATGCAGGACATACCTGTCGGAACGATCATTCATAATATCGAGCTTCGTCCCGGTCAAGGCGCCAAGTTAGTGCGTTCGGCAGGAACATTCGCACAGTTGACCTCTCGCGAAGGCGCTTATGCGATCATCAAGATGCCTTCCGGCGAGACGCGCAAGATATTATCTGCATGTAAGGCGACCATAGGAAGCGTTGGCAATTCAGACCACGCGCTTGAGAAGTCAGGTAAAGCCGGTCGTTCGAGGTGGTTAGGACGTCGTCCTCATAACCGAGGCGTAGTGATGAACCCTGTCGATCACCCGATGGGTGGCGGCGAGGGTCGTGCATCCGGCGGCCATCCCCGTTCGCGTAAAGGCTTGTATGCTAAGGGCTTGAAGACGAGAGCTCCGAAGAAGTCATCTTGGCGTTACATCATTGAGAGAAGGAAGAAATAATCATTAAACTTTCGAAAATCAAAATTCAAACTTCAAAATAAATAAAAGAAGATATGAGTCGTTCACTAAAAAAAGGTCCTTACATCAACGTCAAGCTCGAGAAAAAAGTGTTGACTATGAATGAGGCAGGCAAGAAAGCAGTAGTTAAGACATGGGCGCGGGCTTCGATGATATCGCCCGATTTCGTGGGTCATACTATTGCCGTGCACAATGGTAACAAGTTTATTCCGGTGTTCGTCACCGAGAATATGGTAGGTCATAAATTAGGGGAATTTTCGCCGACGCGTATATTCCGTGGTCATTCAGGTAATAAAAAGTAAAAAGTTATGGGCGCAAGAAAAAAAATAGCAGCAAATACGAGAAAAGAGGCGCTAAAGAGCGTGTCTTTCGCGAAGTTGAACAACGTTCCAAGTTCGCCCCGCAAGATGCGTCTTGTAGTGGATATGATACGGGATATGGAGGTTTTCCGCGCGCTGGGCGTGTTGAAATACTCTAACAAAGAAGCGGCCGCTAAGGTTGAGAAGCTACTTCGCTCGGCGATAGCCAATTGGGAGACAAAGAACGAACGTAAGGCAGACAGCGGCGAGTTGTTCGTCAAGTCGGTAAACGTCGATTGTTCGACCACACTGAAACGTATGCGTCCGGCCCCACAAGGTCGTGGCTACCGCATCCGCAAACGCTCGAACCATGTTACACTGTTCGTAGAAACAAAGACACTCGTGAAAAATGATACTGAAAATAACAAAGAAAGTCAAAATTAATTGCAGATGGGACAAAAAGTAAATCCAATAAGTAATCGTTTAGGAATCATCCGAGGATGGGATTCCAATTGGTACGGCGGAAAGAAATACGGCGAAACATTGCTCGAAGACAGCAATATACGCAAGTATCTGAATGCCCGTCTTGCAAAGGCAAGCATATCACGCATAGTGATAGAGCGCACGTTGAAGTTGATTACCATTACGGTATGCACCTCTCGTCCGGGTCTTATCATCGGTAAGGCCGGTTCGGAAGTTGACAAGCTCAAAGAAGAGCTGAAGAAGATTACCGACAAGGATGTGCAAATCAACATCTTCGAGATTAAACGTCCGGAGCTGGACGCTGTAATCGTAGCGAACAATATAGCCCGTCAGCTTGAAGGCAAGATAGCCTATCGTCGTGCAATCAAGAGCGCCATAGCCTCAACTATGCGCATTGGAGCCGAAGGTATCAAGGTACAAGTGTCAGGGCGTTTGAATGGAGCGGAGATGGCGCGCTCGGAGATGTACAAAGAGGGACGTACCCCCTTGCACACTTTCCGCGCCGACATCGACTATGCTCTGGGAGAAGCGTTGACAAAGGTCGGCCTGTTGGGTATCAAGGTATGGATATGCCGTGGCGAAATATATGGCAAGCGCGACTTGGCGCCTTCGTTCCAGGCACAGAAAGACTTTAAGGTTAACGAGCGTGGCGAACGTGTAGATGGCGACAAGCCATACGGCAAGCGCAGACGCGGAGACCGTGATGACCGTGGCGGCGATCGCGGAGGAGACCGTCGTGGCAACGGCGGCTTCGGTAACAGCAACGGTGGCGGCTTCGGCGGCGGACGTGGCGGAGACAATCGCGGTGGCGGCAATCGCGGCTTCGGCGGCGGACGTAGCGGAGATAATCGCGGCGTAGGAAATCGTAGCGGCGGCAGCAGTAGCGGCTTCAGCGGCGGAGGAGACAGGAGAAGGAGTTAAGAGTTTAAAGATAAACAGATATGTTACAACCCAAAAAAGTTAAATACAGAAGACCTATGAAAGGCCGTGCAAAAGGCCTTGCACAAAGGGGAAACCAATTGGCTTTCGGTTCGTTCGGAATCAAGTCGTTAGGTACAAAGTGGCTCACCGGCCGGCAGTTAGAAGCTGCCCGTGTGGCGGTAACCAGATATATGCAACGTCAGGGTCAGGTATGGCTTCGTGTCTTCCCCGACAAGCCAATCACCAAGAAACCCGCCGATGTGCGTATGGGTAAGGGCAAGGGCGATCCGGAAGGCTTCGTAGCCCCCGTTACACCGGGACGCATAATATTCGAGATAGAAGGCGTATCCTTCGAGATAGCTAAAGAGGCTCTACGCCTTGCTGCTCAGAAGTTGCCGATAACTACCAAGTTCGTCGTGCGCCGCGATTATGATATTAAAAACGAAAATGCGTAAAAGTCATGAAGAGTGAAGAAGTAAAGGGTCTTAGTACCAAAGAATTAAGTGAGAGAGTAGATGCGGAGGTAGCTTCGCTGGAGCAGTTGAAGATCAACCATAGTATATCGCCGTTGGATAATCCCTCGCGCATCAAGCAGTTACGCCGTTCGGTAGCGCGTTTGAAGACGGAGTTGCATCAAAGAACAATTGCCAATTGACAATTCATCAATCAAAAATTATATAGATGGAGACGAGAAATTTAAGAAAAGAAAGAACAGGTGTTGTCCTGAGCAACAAGATGGAGAAAAGCATCACAGTTGCAGTAAAATGGAAGGAGAAACACCCGATTTACGGCAAGTTCGTCAACAAGACGAAGAAATATCATGTTCACGACGAGAAGAACGAGTGCAACATTGGCGACACTGTGCGCATCATGGAGACCCGTCCGTTGAGCAAGACGAAGACTTGGAGGTTGATACAAATAATCGAAAGGGCTAAGTAAGATGATACAGCAAGAAACCAGATTAATAGTAGCGGATAACAGCGGGGCAAAAGAAGCCTTGTGCATCCGCGTATTAGGCGGGACGCGCAGACGTTACGCCTCGGTAGGCGACATAATAGTCGTTACAGTCAAGAACGTCATACCGTCGAGCGACATGAAAAAAGGCACGGTATCTAAAGCAGTAGTAGTACGTACCGCGAAAGAGATACGCCGTCAAGACGGTTCGTATATTCGTTTCGACGACAACGCATGCGTACTGTTGAATCAGGCAGGCGAAATCCGCGGTAGCCGTATCTTCGGCCCCGTAGCTCGCGAGCTTCGTGCGACGAACATGAAAATTGTATCATTAGCGCCCGAAGTACTTTGATAAATAACGTAAAAACTTAAATAAAGATGAGTAAGTTACATATAAAGAAAGGCGACATAGTATATGTCAATGCCGGCGAAGACCGTGGCAAGACCGGACGAGTGCTCAAAGTGCTTGTCGAGGATGAACGCGCCATCGTTGAAGGCATCAACATGGTCACCAAACATGCCAAGCCCAGCGCGAAAAGTCCGCAGGGCGGCAGAGAGACAAAAGAATCGTCCATCCATATCTCGAATCTGAATCCGGTAGATCCGAAGTCAGGCAAGCCGACCCGTGTCGGTCATCGCGAAGTGAAAGTGGAAGGCAAGAAGAGTAAAAAAATCGTGCGTTACGCCAAAAAATCAGGGGAGGAGTTGAAATAATGAGTCAAATCGCTACATTGAAACAGGATTACAGGGAGCGCATCGTTCCCGCCCTCAAGCAAGAGTTCGGCTACACATCGGTCATGCAAGTGCCGGTGTTGCAGAAGATAGTCGTCAATCAAGGTCTCGGTCTGGCAACTGCCGACAAGAAGATCATTGACGTCGCTATCGACGAGCTGACAAACATTACCGGCCAGAAAGCAGTCGCTACTTTCTCAAAGAAAGATATATCGAACTTCAAGCTTCGCCGCAAGATGCCTATCGGAGTAATGGTAACGTTGCGCCACGAACGCATGTACGAGTTCCTTGAAAGGCTCGTTCGCGTCGCTTTGCCGCGTATCCGCGACTTCAAAGGAATAGAGAACAAACTCGACGGTCGAGGCAACTACACGCTGGGTATTCAGGAACAGATCATCTTTCCTGAAATCAACATCGACAATATCACCAAGATATTAGGCATGAACATCACCTTCGTAACATCTGCCGATACGGACGAAGAAGGCTTTGCCCTGCTGAGAAGTTTCGGATTACCATTCAAAAAGAAAAATTAAATTTATAGATATATGGCAAAAGAATCAATGAAGGCTCGCGAAGTAAAAAGAGCCAAGTTAGTCGCCAAGTACGCTGCCAAGCGCAAGAAATTGAAGTCCGAAGGCAAGTACGACGAGTTACAGGCGCTGCCTAAGAACGCTTCACCCGTTCGTCTGCACAATCGTTGCAGCCTGACCGGTCGTCCGAAAGGCTACATGCGTCAGTTTGGGCTTTCTCGCATACAGTTTCGCGAAATGGCCTCGCAAGGGCTGATACCCGGAGTGAAGAAAGCAAGCTGGTAAAGACAATTGAGAAATGAGAATTATTAAATATTGTCCCGATAGTCGGGATTAATTTAAAAGTAAAATAAAAATGACAGATCCTATTGCAGATTATTTAACAAGATTGCGAAACGCAATCAAGGCGCAGCACCGAGTAGTCGATGTGCCGGCGTCAAACCTGAAGAAGGAGATCACCAAGATCCTCTTCGATAAGGGCTACATACTTAACTTTAAGTTTGTAGAAGAGGGTCCGCAAGGCACTATCAAGGTGGCCTTGAAGTATGATCCTATCAACAAAGTGAACGCGATTAAGAAACTCCAAAGAATTTCGTCGCCCGGTCTTCGCCGCTACACGGGGCACAAAGATATCCCCCGCGTGCTAAACGGATTAGGCATCGCGATATTATCAACTTCAAAGGGCGTGATGACCGATAAGGAAGCTCGCGACTTGAAGATAGGCGGTGAAGTATTATGTTTTATCTATTAATTGAAGGAGGAAATAACAAATGTCAAGAATAGGAAAACTACCAATTAAACTGCCGACAGGGGTTACATTCAGCCAGAAAGACGGCGTCGTTACGGTGAAAGGCTCAAAAGGCGAACTCACACAAGCGATCAATCCCGACATTACAGTCGAACTGAAAGACGGCGTGCTGACCGTCGCGCGTCCCTCGGACAGCATTGAGCACCGAGCGCTGCACGGCTTATATCGTGCGCTGATCAACAATATGGTCATCGGCGTATCCGACGGCTACAAGAAGCAACTCGAACTTATAGGCGTAGGCTATCGCGCCTCCAACCAAGGTCAAGTACTCGAACTTTCGCTCGGATATACTCATAATATATTTCTCGAACTGCCGAAAGAAGTCATTCTTGAGACCAAGTCGGAGCGTAACAAAGCCCCGCTTATCATCCTCGAATCGGCCGACAAGCAACTGCTTGGTCAGGTCTGCGCCAAGATTCGCTCGTTCCGTAAGCCTGAACCTTACAAGGGCAAGGGTATCAAGTTCGTCGGCGAAATTATCAGAAGAAAGTCAGGTAAATCAGCTGCGAAGTAGAAGTTAAGAACTTAAGAAGTAAAAGAAGTAAAAGCTATGCAAACGAAAGAATTACGTAGAGAAAAGATAAAGAAGAGCATCCGGGGCAAAGTTTCCGGTACAGCTGAGCGTCCGCGTCTGACAGTGTTCAGAAGCAACAAACAGATATATGCTCAGGTCATCGATGACGTAGCCGGCCGCACTATTGCAGCCGCCTCATCGCTAAAGATAGCCGACAAGGCCGCTAAGAAAGAAATAGCAGCCCAAGTAGGCTCACAGATAGCTACTAACGCTAAGGCCGCAGGTATTGAGACCGTAGTGTTCGACCGTAACGGCTATCTCTATCATGGGAGAATCAAAGAATTGGCTGATGCAGCACGCAAAGGTGGACTCATTTTCTAAATTGACAATAAAATTATAAAATCTTATGGCAATAAACAATAGAGTTAAATCGACAAACGATTTAGTATTAGAGGACAAGTTGGTGGCAGTCAACCGCGTTACCAAGGTAACAAAGGGAGGTCGCACGTTCACCTTCGCGGCTATCGTAGTAGTTGGCGACGGCAAAGGCGTCATCGGCTGGGGGCTTGGTAAGGCAGGCGAAGTAACGACAGCAGTCGAGAAAGGCGTCGAAGCCGCTAAGAAGAACCTGATAAAGATACCTGTCTATAAAGGCACTATCCCTCACGAGCAAGTAGCTAAGTTTGGCGGCGCAGAAGTGCTCCTCAAGCCCGCTTCGGCCGGTACGGGAGTGAAAGCAGGCGGCGCTATGCGCGCTGTGCTCGAAAGCGTAGGCGTCAAAGACGTACTTGCAAAGTCGAAAGGCTCATCTAACCCTCACAACCTCGTCAAGGCGACCCTCGCGGCTCTTAACGAGATGCGTAGCCCCTATATGGTAGCACAGAATCGTGGTATATCAGTCGAAAGAGTATTCAACGGATAATTAGTTAAATTATGGCAACAGTAAAGATTACACAGATTAAGAGCCGTATAGGCAGTCCTAAAGACCAGAAAAGAACTTTGGACGCTTTGGGATTGACCAAGATGCACAAGACGGTCGAGCACCAAGCAACGCCGTCAATAGAAGGCATGATAAGGAAAGTGAAACACTTAGTAAAAATTGAAAATTAAACAGATATGAATTTGTCAAATTTAAAACCCGCAGCCGGTTCAACGAAAACGCGCAAACGCATAGGTCGCGGCCCCGGTTCCGGTCTGGGAGGTACCTCTACACGAGGACACAAGGGCGCTAAAGCACGCTCGGGCTACAAGAGCAAGACAGGTTTCGAGGGCGGACAGATGCCTTTGCAACGTCGTTTGCCCAAGTTCGGTTTCAAGAATATCAACCGCGTCGAATATAAGGCAATCAACCTTTCGACCCTGCAAAAGTTGGCCGACGACCGCCAAATATCGACTATAGGCGTTGCCGAACTCATCGAAGCCGGCTTCATCTCGTCGTCGCAGTTAGTCAAGATACTTTCGAAAGGCGAACTGACAGCTAAAATCGACGTTACGGCTCATGCCTTCTCGAAATCGGCTGAAGCAGCAATAGCAGCCGCAGGCGGTACAACAACCAAATTAACTTTAAAACATAAAGCTAATGAGAGTAGTTGATACTATTAAAAATATTTGGAAAATAGAGGATCTCAAACAACGCATCCTTATAACAGCGCTCTACGTTGCTATCTATCTTTTCGGTACATACGTGGTAATACCCGGTATCGACCCGAAAGACTTGACAGCTCTTTCCGCGCAGACGCGCGGCGGACTCTTAGCGTTGCTTGATATGTTCTCGGGCGGCGCGTTCTCGAATGCTTCCATCTTCGCGCTCGGCATCATGCCCTATATCTCGGCTTCCATCGTGATGCAGTTGGTGACAATTGTAATCCCTTCGTTCCAGAAATTGCAACGCGAAGGCGAGAGCGGACGTAGAAAAATTAACCAGATGACGCGCTACCTCACCGTAGCCATCCTTATAGTGCAAGGCTTTGCATACCTGACTAACCTCAACAGTCAGTTGATGCAGGTAGGCGCTTCAATGCCGGTAGGTCTCTGGTTTAAGATACAGTCCATCATCATCATGGCAGCAGGCTCAATGTTTGTGCTCTGGATCGGCGAACGCATCACCGACAAAGGTATAGGCAACGGTATATCCTTCATCATTATGATAGGTATCATCAACCGCCTGCCGCAAGCGTTGGTACAGGAATTTTCGTCGCGTATGAACGAAGAAGCCGGTGGTTTGGTTATGTTTATCCTCGAAATGCTCCTTCTGCTGTTCGTCATCGCAGGCGCTATCATGCTTGTGCAGGGGACGCGCAAGGTGCCCGTACAATATGCCAAACGCATAGTAGGCAACAAACAGTATGGCGGCGCTCGACAGTATATCCCGCTCAAAGTCAATGCAGCTAACGTTATGCCTATTATCTTTGCGCAAGCTATCATGTTCATTCCCCTTGCGCTGGTAGGCATGTGGCAAACCGGCGGCGAAGTCAACTCGTTCCTGCAAGCATTCATGAGTAATGACGGCTTCTGGTACAACTTTGTTTTCGCCGTAGTAATCATAGCATTCACGTACTTCTATACGGCTATAACAATCAATCCTACGCAGATGGCTGATGACCTCAAACGTAACAACGGCTTTATCCCCGGCGTCAAACCCGGCAAAGCCACTAAAGATTATCTCGACGCTATCATGGACCGCATAACCTTTCCGGGTGCGATATTCCTTGCTACCGTCGCTATACTGCCGGCTTTCGCTCGATTAGCCGGCGTAAGTCAGGGCTTCGCACAATTCTTCGGAGGTACGTCCCTGCTTATCCTCGTGGGAGTTATACTTGATACACTGCAACAGGTGGAGAGCCACTTGTTGATGCGACACTACGACGGCCTTCTCAAGTCCGGCAGAATAAAAGGACGGGCAGGCTCTGTAGCCGCATACTAATTTGACATTATGATATATCTGAAGACGGACGAAGAAATCGGTCTTATGTATGAAGCAAACCATCTTGTAGGCTTGACCTTAGGTGAACTTGCCAAACATATCCGCCCCGGCGTCTCTACTCTTCAACTGAACGATATTGCCGACGCCTTTATCCGCGACCATAAGGCTACACCAGCCTTTCTCGGATACAACGGCTTTCCGAAATCTATCTGTACCTCGGTCAACGAGGTCATAGTGCACGGGATACCATCCGACAAGACTATCTTGCAGGAAGGCGATATTATCTCGGTTGATTGTGGAACATATCTCAACGGCTTCGTCGGCGATTCAGCCTACACCTTCTGCGTCGGCGAGGTCTCGGAAGATACCCGGAAACTGCTGCGTACTACAAAGGAAGCGCTCTATAAAGGTATCGAAAAAGCTATTGTCGGCAACCGCGTAGGCGACGTCAGCAATGCTGTTCAATCCTACTGCGAGGCTCGTAACTACTCGGTAGTACGCGAGTTAATCGGACACGGTTGCGGACGGAAGATGCACGAAGACCCCGAAGTGCCTAACTACGGACGACGCGGCTGCGGACCACGACTGAGCAAAGGCATGTGCATCTGCATAGAGCCGATGATCAATCAAGGCAGCAAAAACGTTAGCTGGGACGATGATCAATGGACTGTTCGTACCCGCGACCGCCGACGTTCTGCTCACTTCGAGCACTGCATTGCTATTCTGGACGAGGGGCCGCGAATACTCTCAACATTTGAGTACGTAGAAGATATAGTTGGAAAAGAAATTTAATTTGATATATGGCTAAGCAAACGGCAATAGAACAAGATGGACTGATAATCGAAGCGTTATCAAATGCGATGTTTCGGGTCGAGTTGGAAAACGGACACAAGATAACAGCGCATATTTCGGGAAAGATGAGGATGCACTACATCAAAATCCTGCCCGGCGACAAGGTGCGCGTCGAAATGTCTCCCTACGATTTGTCAAAAGGCCGTATCGCATTCAGATATAAGTAGAGACGGGGCGCGCCCCGTCTGTACAGAAGATAGAAAGTAACAAATAAATAGATAAAGCTATGAAGGTAAGAGCATCATTAAAGAAACGAAGTCCTGAGTGCAAGATTGTGCGCCGTAAAGGACGTTTGTATTTGATTAACAAGAAAAACCCCAAGTTTAAAACACGACAGGGTTAAGTGAGAATTTTTAACTAATTAAATAAATTAAACTATGGCGATAAGAATAGTCGGAGTAGATTTGCCGCAGGACAAACGAGGTGAAATAGCCTTAACCTACATCTTCGGAGTAGGTCGCAGCGCGTCAAATCAGATTTTAAAGAAAGCCGGTATCGATAAGAACATCAAGGTCAAGGACTGGTCGGACGACCAGGCAGCCAAGATACGCGAGGTCATCGGTAACGAGTACAAGGTGGAGGGCGACCTCCGCTCGGAGACGCAGCTTAACATCAAGCGTTTGATGGATATAGGCTGTTATCGTGGCGTGCGTCATCGCATCGGACTTCCCGTACGCGGGCAAAGTACGAAGAACAATGCCCGCACCCGTCGCGGTAAGAAGAAAACTGTTGCAAACAAGAAAAAAGCTACTAAATAAGAATTGATTATGGCAAAGAAAACAGTCGCAACAAAGAAAAGAAAAGTTAAGGTTGACGCCTACGGTGAGGCGCATGTCCACTCGTCGTTCAACAATATCATCATCTCGCTTACTAATGGCGACGGACAGGTGATAAGTTGGTCTTCGGCAGGTAAGATGGGCTTCCGCAGCTCTAAGAAAAACACCCCTTATGCAGCGCAGATGGCCGCACAAGACTGCTCAAAAGTAGCCTTCGACCTCGGTCTGCGCAAGGTCAGGGTTTTTATCAAAGGTCCGGGTAACGGTCGCGAATCCGCTGTGCGTACTATCAACGCCGCCGGTATTGAAGTAACCGAAATTGTTGACGTGACGCCGCTGCCACACAATGGCTGCCGTCCGCCTAAACGTAGAAGAGTATAAAACAATAAAACAGAAAAGAAATGGCAAGATATACAGGTCCAAAAACAAAGATTGCACGCAAGTTTGGCGAAGCCATATTCGGCCCGGACAAAGTTCTTGAACGTAAGAACTATCCTCCCGGACAGCACGGCCTCAACCGCCGCCGCAAAACATCCGAATACGGTTTACAGCTGCGTGAGAAACAAAAGGCGAAGTACACCTACGGCGTGCTTGAGAAACAGTTCCGCAACCTCTTCGAGAAGGCGTCGCGCTCTAAAGGTATCACCGGCGAAGTACTGCTACAGCTACTCGAAAGCCGCCTTGATAACGTCGTTTTCCGCCTCGGCCTCGCACCTACCCGCGATGCGGCCCGGCAACTCGTATCCCATCGACATATCACCGTTGACGGCAAGGTATTAAATATACCCTCATATTCCGTCAAACCCTCGCAGATAGTAGGTGTACGCGAACGCTCAAAGTCGCTCGAAGTAATAGCAAACGCTCTCTCGGGCTTCAACCACAGCAAATATCCATGGATAGAGTGGGAACAAGCATCCTTGAGCGGCAAACTCCTCCACCTGCCGGAACGCTCCGACATACCGGAGAACATTACCGAACAGTTAATAGTTGAATTGTACTCTAAATAACCGATTATGGCAATATTAGCATTCCAGAAACCAGATAAAGTATTAATGTTAGAAACGAACGCATCATTCGGTAAATTCGAATTTCGTCCGTTGGAGCCCGGCTACGGCATCACCATTGGTAATGCACTCCGTCGCATCCTATTGTCATCATTGGAAGGTTATGCCATTTCATCGGTGAAAATAGAAGGAGTAGAGCATGAGTTCGCATCCATTCCGGGCGTACTCGAAGATGTAACCAATATCATCCTCAACCTCAAGAAAGTACGTTTCAAACGTACAATCGAAGACCCGGAAGGCTTCGAGCAGGAAAGCGTAACAGTCTCGATAGCCAAAAAAGAAGTGTTCAACGCAGCTGATATAGGCAAGGAAATAGGCGGCGGCTTCGAAGTTCTGAATCCGGAACTCGAAATATGTCACCTTGACCCCGGCGCGTCAATGCAGATAGTGCTAACTATCAACAAAGGACGCGGATACGTGCCTGCCGACGAGCACCAGACAAGCGAAGACCTCAACGTCATAGCCATCGATTCTATCTATACGCCTATCCGTAATGTCAAATATACGGTAGATAACTTCCGCGTAGAACAAAAAACGGACTTCGAGAAACTCGTTGTCGAAATTACTACAGATGGCTCTGTTCACCCCAAAGAAGCGTTAAAAGAATCAGCCCGCATACTGATACAACACTTCATGCTCTTCTCGGACGATAAGATAGCAACCGAAACAGTCGAATTTGATGAAAATGAAGAGTTTGACGAAGAAGCGCTTCACATGCGCCAATTGCTCAAATCGCACCTCACCGAAATGGACCTCTCCGTCCGTGCGCTCAACTGCCTCAAATCGGCAGAAGTAGCTACATTAGGCGAACTCGTTCACTATAACAAGAACGATCTGCTTAAATTCCGTAACTTCGGCAAAAAGTCATTGACCGAACTCGACGACCTGCTCGACCGTCTGAACCTTTCTTTCGGAATGGAGATCGCTAAATATAAATTAGATAAAGATTAATAAGCAATGAGACACAATAAGAAAATAAATCATTTAGGCCGTACAAGCTCACATCGCGAGGCAATGCTTTCGAACATGGCCGCCTCACTTATCAAGCACAAACGTATCTTCACGACAACAGCTAAAGCCAAGTCGTTGCGCAGGTACGTAGAGCCGCTTATCACCAGGTCGAAGGAAGATACGACGCACTCGCGCCGTACCGTCTTCTCCTATCTCCAAGACAAAGTGGCAGTTACCGAACTGTTTACCGTCGTCTCGCAAAAGGTAGGCGACCGTCCGGGCGGTTACACTCGTATCCTCAAGAC
>JAITNE010000152.1 GCA_031290635.1 Tannerella sp.
ACGGGACAGGGACGCTACATCGAAACGAGCGGCGTGTATCATCATCAATCCGAAGGACAATATCTTCAAACAACGTCATTCCTTTTTGTTTGAACTTTTATAGACACTACCAATGACGGACACGTGCGACACGCGATAACGGGCGCCCGCAAGGGGCGCCCCTACGGGACAGGCGCGACACGCGATTATTCATTGTTCACTATTCACTATTCGTTATTCACTATTCACTATTCACTATTCACTGTTCACTATTCGTTATTAGTTATTCACTTTTTTCATTATTCCCCAAAATTTCTTATCTTTGCACCCTCAAACTCAAAAATAACAATTTATATGTCAAACTTATTTACAAACGGTCTGCCTTACAAGGTCGCAGACACAGGATTAGCGGAGTTCGGACGCAAAGAAATCGAAATCGCCGAACATGAAATGCCGGGACTTATCGCCCTGCGTCGGAAATATGCCGCTCAGAAACCCCTCCAAGGCGCTCGTATCACCGGCTCACTGCACATGACTATACAGACTGCTGTGCTGATAGAAACTCTGGTCGAGCTGGGAGCCGATGTACGCTGGGCAAGCTGCAATATCTTCTCTACTCAGGATCATGCCGCAGCAGCAATCGCCGCAGCAGGCGTGCCCGTCTTTGCATGGAAAGGCGAAAGTCTGGAAGAATATTGGTGGTGCACCGACCAGGCGCTGCGTTTCCCTAACGGCAAAGGTCCAAACCTTATCGTAGATGACGGCGGCGACGCTTCGCTGCTCTTCCATTGGGGTTACAAGGCCGAAAACGACCCTGCGACTATTCAACGCCCCGGCGGTAACCACGAAGAACAGTGTATCCTCGACCTCTTGAGCGATATATTGACGGAAGACCCGCAGCGCTGGCACCGCATGGTAGCCAAGATGCGCGGCGTATCCGAAGAAACAACTACCGGAGTGCATCGCCTTTATCAGATGATGGAACGCGGCGAACTGCTCGTGCCGGCTATCAACGTGAACGATTCGGTTACAAAGTCGAAGTTCGACAACCTCTACGGATGCCGCGAATCACTTGCCGACGGTATCAAACGCGCTACCGACGTGATGATTGCAGGCAAAGTAGTAGTTGTAGCCGGCTATGGCGACGTCGGTAAAGGCTGCTCCCACTCCATGCGTACTTATGGCGCTCGCGTGCTCGTTACCGAGATTGACCCTATCTGCGCCCTGCAAGCCGCTATGGAAGGTTTCGAGGTTACAACTATGGAAGAAGCCGTCAAGGAAGGCAATATCTTCGTTACAACTACCGGTAACCGCGATATCATCACCATAGAACATATCCGGGACATGCGCGATCAGTCCATCGTATGCAATATCGGCCATTTCGACAACGAAATACAGGTGGACAAGTTAGTTAATTTCCCCAACGTGAAGCATACCAACATCAAGCCTCAGGTTGATAAATATACTTTCCCCGACGGCCATTCCATCTTCCTGCTTGCCGAAGGACGATTGGTGAATCTGGGTTGCGCTACGGGTCATCCCTCGTTTGTGATGAGCAACTCGTTTACTAACCAGACTTTGGCTCAGATCGACCTCTGGCAGAACGACTACAAGACGGGCGTTTATCGCTTGTCGAAACGCCTTGATGAAGAAGTAGCCCGCCTGCATCTGGAGCGTATCGGCGTCAAACTTACTACGCTGACAAAGTCGCAAGCCGATTATATCGGCGTTCCGCTTGAAGGACCATATAAAGCGGAGCATTATCGATATTAAAGGATAGTTTTCAACTTTCGGGGCGAGTTTTCAACATATATGTAGATTTCATCAAAAAGAATAGTAATTTTGCAGTCGAAAACAGTCGCAATTGAGAGTAATTGGGAACTGCAAAACTCGTAATAACAAATTAATAAACTAATCATAATGGGTAAAATTATCGCTTTAGCTAATCAGAAAGGAGGAGTGGGCAAAACAACCACTACCATCAACCTCGCGGCCTCGCTCGCCGCTTTAGAGAAAAAAGTACTTATAGTTGACGCCGACCCGCAGGCAAACGCCTCGTCGGGCTTCGGTATCGACGTCAAGACGCTTAAACATTCTATTTATCACAGCCTGATAAACGGACTTGACCCGGCAGAGGCTATCATCCGCACGGAAATGGACAATCTCGACATCTTCCCCTCGCATATCGACCTCGTAGGCGCGGAGATAGAGATGCTTAACCTCAACAAGCGCGAACACGTCCTGCGCAATCTGCTGCTGCCGCTCAAAGAACAGTACGACTATATCCTTATCGACTGCTCGCCGTCGCTGGGATTGATTACGGTCAATTCGCTTACAGCGGCGGATTCGACGATTATCCCCTTCCAATGCGAGTATTTCGCACTCGAAGGTATCAGCAAACTGCTGAATACAATCAAGATCATCAAGTCGAAACTCAATCCCAAACTCGAAATCGAAGGCTTCCTTGTAACTATGTACGACGCCCGTCTGAGGGTAGCCAACCAATATTATGAGGAGATAAAGCGACTGTTTCAGGACTTGGTTTTCGATACGGTCATTCAACGTAATATCAAGTTAGTCGAAGCCGCCGGCTCGGGTAAACCGGCAATACTCTATGAGGTTGAGTCGAAAGGCGCAGTCAATCACATGCAACTCGCTAAAGAACTGATAGAAAAAGACACAAAAAAAGATTAATATGGCAAAAAAGAAGGAACAAATAGGACGCGGCCTGGCAGAACTGCTTGGCAACGACGGCTTGGAAACCAGCGGCTCATCATCGCTCAACGAGATAGAACTGAGTCGCATAAAGCCTAATCCCGACCAGCCACGCAAAGACTTCGATCAGGAATCGCTCGAAGAACTTGCCGCTTCAATCCGCAGTTATGGCGTTATTCAACCCATCACTCTGAAAGAATTGGACAACGATTCGTATATTATCATCTGCGGCGAACGACGCTATCGGGCAGCCAAAATAGCCGGTCTCGAACGTATTCCGGCATATATCAAAACGGCGAATGATGAAGATGTGATGGAATTGGCGCTGATTGAGAACATACAACGCGAAGATCTTAGCGCTATCGAAATGGCTCTGGCTTACCAGAAACTGCTCGATGATTCGGGTCAGACGCAGGAACAGCTCAGTGAACGGGTCGGGAAGAAGCGTACAACGATAAGCAACTATCTGCGTCTGCTTAAACTGCCCGCCGAGATACAAATCTGCATCAAGAAACGACTGATAGATATGGGACACGCCCGCGCACTGCTCTCGGTAGATGACCCCGAAGTGCAACTCGCCCTCAATGACCGTATCCTCAAAGAAGACCTCTCGGTGCGCTCGGTTGAAGAAATCGCGCGTAGCATATCCGCGAATGGCGGCGGTTTAGCCGAGCTGAAGTCAGCTAAAAAGCAAAGCGCGAAACTGCCCGAAGAGTTTCAGATACTCAAGGAACATCTGTCGAAGTTCTTCGCTACAAAGGTGCAACTGAGCTACGATACCTCCGGCAAAGGCAAGATAACAATACCCTTTGATTCGGATGAAAAACTTGAACAGATTATGGATATGTTGGATCGTATGAAGTAAAGATGCAAAAAGCGAGGGATATGAAAAGGTGGATACTCACCGTATTATATGTTATGGCAGTAAGCGCCGCAGGACAAGTGTGCGCGGAATGTTTGCCGTCCTCGCAATCTGTGTATGATGAGACGCCGAATCAATCTATGTGTGACGAGACGCTGAATCAATCTATGTGCGACGAGACGCTGAATGTAGAGACGGGGCGTGCCCCGTCTATTTATGATGAAACGGGGGACGATGAGACGGGGCGCGATGAAACGGGGCACGATGAGACGGGGCACGCCCCGTCTCTACAAGATACCATCAATCCAAAGCACAACCCACAAGATACCATCAATCCAAAATTCAATCCACACGACACCGTCAATCCAAAACTCACCACGCACGATATTAAATTATTCAAGCCTGATCCGCATAAAGCTTGGTTGATGGCTATGGCTTTCCCCGGCGTAGGGCAAATCTACAACCGTCAATATTGGAAGTTACCTATTGTTTATGGCGGACTTATGGGTTTTGTATATGCCATTTCATGGAATAACAAGAACTATCAGGACTATAAGAGCGCCTACTTCGACATTGTCAGAGACGCCGCAAACGACCCTCAGGCGCTCAATCCCGACAGTTGGAGTCAGTCGTGGCAGGATTTTATTTCGGCTAATGCCAATCCCGCCAACTATCTCAATAACGCACAGTTTCAGAGCAATCTGAAGTCGGGCAAGGACTTCTATCGCCGTTATCGCGACATGAGTATTATCTTCAGCGTTGTCTTGTATCTTATCTGCGTAGCCGATTCCTACGTAGATGCGCAGATGTTTGATTTCGACGTATCGCCCGACCTGTCCATGCGTATCGCGCCGGAAATAAAACCCGCCACCTTCGCCAACTCACATTCCTTCGGACTTAGTATTTGTATGACATTCTAACACGCTCATATTATGAAAATAATGCCTCCACTCGAACATTCCCGCAAAGTCTCGAACACCTTCCCCCCGAACCGAAACAGACCGTTCGAGACTCTCGAACAGCTTCCCCCCGTGCCGAATCAGACCGGGGGGGACTCTCGGACAGCTTCCGCCCGTGAGGAGACGGTCGGGGGGGG
>JAITNE010000210.1 GCA_031290635.1 Tannerella sp.
AAATCATCTATCTGGAAGAAAAAGACAACAATCTTGGCGAAGTTGTTGTTCACGGAAAGCCTACATTCACGGAAAAGCAAAAGATGAGAGCCTTTAAAGAACAATTTCTCGGCATGTCCACAGCCGGATTTTCGTGCAAAATTCTTAACGAGGGCGTCATACGTTTGGTTTATGACCCTGAAGAAAACAAACTTCATGGTTATGCAAGCGCTCCGATTGAGATTGAAAACAAATATCTCGGATACTTTATCAGTTGGGAGTTGATAGAATTCACACTTACTTTAAATTCAAATATTAAATCTCTTAATAACAATAATATAGGAATAGTTTCAATTGTAGGCGCCGCTTTGTTCAAGGAAACTAAAACAGACGTCGTCACAGCAGAACGAAGGGAATTTGCATTTAACGTTTCCAAGAGGAACTTTTTCAAATTAATTGCAGACAGAGCTATTGAAGGATCTAATTTTAAGATATTAATACCTGATAAAAAAATAACAGAATTACCTGCATCCAATTGGTTCAAAATCACACAAAAATCTTCCGACCGACAGGAGACGACAATAGCAATGAATCCAAACAGAAAAGACAGCCTCGGTATTATTTATATGTGGGTTCAACAAAGAAGTAATCACATGCCCACGCCCACATCATCGCCGAGAAACACTAATGCTCCGAAGTATAGTTCCAGTACAAGTACGTTTTCCGAATTGTTCTTTATGATTGATACTTTCAAAGTGGACAATTATGGAAATACGAATATAATCAAAGAACTTGCAACAACAGGTGAAATGGGAAGTCAAAGGATTGGTGATATGTTGCCTTTCAATTATCTGCCTCATACCACAGATAATTGGTGAAATTCAATCTCTCAAAAAGATACTGTTTTTTAACTTCTTAACTGTTGGGCAGGGGCAAGCCCAGCCCCCACATAATTTCTAATTTCTAATTTTTTATTACCTTTGCGCCCTTATGAGACAATATCTTGAATTATTAGAGAGGACATTAAGGGAAGGCGTCAAAAAAGATGACCGCACCGGAACGGGGACTATCAGTCTCTTCGGTCATCAGATGCGCTTCAGTATGGATGAGGGTTTCCCTCTGCTGACAACTAAGAAACTGCATCTGAAGTCGATAGTACATGAGTTGTTATGGTTTCTTCGTGGCGATACTAACGTGCGTTACCTGCAGGATAACGGCGTCAGAATATGGAACGAGTGGGCAGATGAGAAGGGCGAGCTGGGGCATATCTACGGTTATCAGTGGCGTTCATGGCCTGACTGTAACGGCGGGCAAATCGACCAGATAAGCGAGGCTCTACGGATGATTCGCGAAACGCCCGATTCGAGGCGCATCATCGTCAGTTCGTGGAATGTGGCCGACCTGAAAAACATGGCTCTCCCGCCTTGCCATGCCTTTTTTCAGTTCTACGTTGCAGACGGGCGACTGAGCCTCCAACTGTATCAACGCAGCGCCGACATATTTCTCGGCGTGCCGTTCAATATCGCTTCTTATGCCTTGTTGCTGATGATGACGGCGCAGGTAACAGGCTTGCAGCCGGGCGATTTTGTGCATACGCTCGGCGACGCCCACGTCTATCTCAATCATTTGGAGCAGATACAGCTTCAAATGACACGCGAACCTCGACCGCTTCCGCAGATGCGTATCAATCCCGACGTCAAGAGTATTTTTGATTTCAAATATGAAGATTTCGAGCTTGTCAACTATGACCCACACCCGCATATAAAGGGCGAAGTAGCAATATAAATAACAAATATGATTTCAATAATTGCAGCTATAGCAGAGAATGGAGAGATAGGCGCAGCAAACGACCTTTTATGGCGACTGCCTGCCGATATGAAGCGCTTCAAGGCACAGACCGTCGGACATACCGTCGTGATGGGACGGCGCACCTACGAATCTCTCCCAAAGGGCGCTTTGCCTGAGCGTCGCAACGTCGTCATCACTTCAAACACAAAGGCGCAGATAGATAACTGCGAAATATTCAACGATTTACGTAGCGCTTTGGAATATCTCGCTAATGAAGTCTCGACCGACGAGATTTTTATCATCGGAGGCGAGAGCATCTATCGGCAGGCTGTCGCTTTTGCCGACAAAATGTATATCACTCGCGTACATCACACTTTTCCCGAAGCCGACGTTTTTTTTCCTGACATCGACCCTCAATCATGGATTAATACAGGGAACGAGGCGCATGAGGCGGACGACCGGAATCCCTTCCGATATACTTTCCAGACATTTATTAAGAAAAAATAACTTTCGCAAAGGTATAAGTTATCGCAAAAAACACTACCTTTGCGGCGTTTAATATAAAAAAATTACTAACATGAAACGTATTTTTATTGGATTTACACTGCTCTTTATGTTTGCAGGTTTGGCTTCAGCACAGAAAAAGGAAGCCGTTATTACTGTTATCGACAGCGCCACTTTCGACTTCGGCAACGTCAAGGAAGCCGATGGCCCTGTTACACATGCGTTCAAAATCAAGAACACAGGTGAATTGCCATTAGTAATCACTAATGTCAATACTACGTGCGGTTGCACTAGCGCTACAAAGACGAATGAACCGATAGCGCCGGGTAAGCAGGGCGAGGTGAAGGCTACTTACGACGTCAACGGACGTCCCGGCCCTTTTACCCGGAATCTTACTGTTGTGAGCAACGGCAAGCAAGGTACATTAGTCCTTACAATCAAAGGAAACGTCATCGCCAAAGCCCCTCAGTAGATGAACGCAAAGAGTTTGATTATTCTCGTCGGATGGCTGACAGTCAGCTGTTTGGCAAGCGCTCAGACGCCCTCTGCCGGAGCTGATACTGTTCCTGTACTTGTTTTCGATTCTGATGTGCACGACTTCGGCACTGTCAGCGAGAAAGACAAGTATGCCGTGCATAGCTTCAGTTTTACAAACACAGGCAAAAGCCCCTTAGTCGTCAACAATGTTACGTCTTCCTGCGGCTGTACTGCGACTAACTGGACGAAAACGCCGGTAGATCCGGGCAAGACAGGTATCGTTACCCTGACCTACAGCACTGTCGGACGTGTAGGCGCAATCAACAAGGTTGCAACCGTCTTTACTAACGAGGAAGGCGGTTTCAAGCGTCATAGACTGTCTATCACAGGGACGGTTGTCGAGAAACCTAACGATCCGCCGGCCAACTTTATCGATACTATCGGTGGAGTAGCTATTGAATCGGTCTATCTCAACTTTGAGAATTTCAACTTCGAGACAAACAACCTGAAGTCGTTCTATATCAAGAACACTAATAAGGATGCGGGGGCATATTTTTCAATCGAAAGCCTGACGGCCGACACTATGCCTCAATACTTGTATGTCAAATATCCCGATTCACTCAAAGCCGATTGGCCGGGGCAGATAGATTTCACTATCAACGGCCCGCTGACAACTGAGAAGCGCGGACGCATCGTCGAAACCTACCGTTTGTCTATCAAAGATAATGCCGGACAATTGCTTGGAACTAAGGA
>JAITNE010000226.1 GCA_031290635.1 Tannerella sp.
TCGGGCGACAAGGTCTTTGTCCGCACCGATCCCACCTTCGGTCTTGGCGGCGGGAACATCGTTGACGCCTTTTCGGGCGCCACGCCGTTAGGACAGATAGGCACGGCGGCAAAGGAAGCTATCGGCTCGTTTCATACCGTCGATGTATTGGGCGCTCCGCTTAGTACGTGGGATTATTTCGTGGGACTTATACCCGGCTCAATAGGCGAGACCTCAGTGATAGCCATACTGATAGGAGGCGCAATATTGCTGCTTACCGGCATTGCAAGTTGGAAAACGATGTTCTCCGTATTTATCGGAGGCGCGGCGATGGCAGGCATATTCAACCTGATAGGAACGACGGTAGCAATGACTGTTTCGCCATTAGACCATCTGCTGCTCGGCGGCTTCGCTTTCGGCGCGGTCTTTATGGCTACAGACCCCGTTACATCGGCGCGAACAGAGACCGGTAAATACATCTACGGCTTGCTGGTAGGCGCTTTTGCAATAATCATCCGAGCGCTCAATCCGGGTTTTCCCGAAGGCATGATGCTGGCGATATTGTTGATGAACACGTTTGCTCCTCTGATTGACTATTACGTCGTTGACAGCAATGTGAAACGACGTCTTAAAAGAGCGGTAACCCATTAAAACAAGACTATTATGAACAGAGAAAGTAATATTTACACAATAGTATATGCCTCGGTGATGGTAGTGGCGGTAGCGGTGCTGCTGGCGTTCACAGCGCAGTCATTACGTAGTTTTCAGAAGAAAAACGAGGCTAACGACAAACGTCGGCAGATACTGCGTTCAATCAACGTTGTAGCCACCGACGCCGAGACCGAAGCCAAATACAATGAGTTAATCAAAGAATCATTCGTAGTGAACGACAATGGTCAGAAGGTTGACGGCAACGCTTTCACAATAAATGCTTCGAAGATGAAGGCCGACAACAGTTTTCCGGTCTATGTAGCTACAGTCGGAGGCGCTACCAAATACATAGTAGCCATGTACGGAGCGGGACTTTGGGGACCTATCTGGGGTTACATATCGTTTGATGAAGACAGAAACACGGTCTTTGGCTCCGATTTCAGTCATCAGGGCGAGACTCCGGGACTTGGAGCCGAGATAGCGACGCCTGCGTTTGCGGGCAAATTCGTCGGCAAGCAGGTATTCAAAAATAACGTTTTCCGCAACATAACTATCGTCAAACCCGGCCGCACGGTATCAGACGGCGACTATGTCGATGGTATCTCCGGCGGCACGATAACGAGCAAGGGAGTTGACCGGATGCTACACGACAGTCTGGAAGGATATATTGAGTTTTTAAACGCTAAATAATTAAGAGAATGGGACTTTTTACAGGAAAAAACAAAGAAATATTATTAGGGCCGCTGAGCAGGAACAACCCTGTAATCATCCAGATGCTCGGCATCTGTTCGGCTCTGGCTGTTACGGCAAAACTTGAGCCGGCGATTGTGATGGCTATATCCGTAACGATAGTTGTAGCGTTTGCAAACGTAATCATCTCGCTTATACGCAACACAATCCCTAACCGCATACGCATCATAGTGCAGTTAGTCGTAGTGGCGGCATTAGTAACGGTAGTCAGCGAGGTCTTGAAAGCCTTCGCTTTTGAGGTAAGCAAGCAGCTGTCGGTCTTCATCGGGCTGATTATTACTAACTGTATCCTTATGGGACGCCTTGAAGCCTTCGCGCTGGGCAACCGTCCGTGGGCGTCGTTCCTCGACGGCATCGGAAACGGTCTGGGCTATGGCATTATCCTTGTGGTAATCGCTTTCTTCCGCGAGTTGTTAGGCTCCGGCACGCTCTTCGGTTTTCATGTAATCCCCGCCTTCGCTTACGAGGCCGGTTATGTCAACAACGGACTGATGATTATGCCGCCGATGGCGTTGATACTATGTGCGGTAATCATTTGGGTGCATCGTTCAAGAAACAAGGAACTTCAAGAAGGAGGATAACAAACTATGGAACAGATATTAAATACATTTGTAAGGTCGATTTTTGTGGACAACATGATATTTGCATACTATCTCGGTATGTGTTCGTATCTGGCTGTCTCCAAGAATGTCAAGACAGCCTTAGGGCTTGGAATAGCGGTAACGTTCGTGCTTGTCTGCACGTTGCCCATCAACTACATGCTCGAAAACTACGTGCTGAAAGAAGGCGCACTGAGCTGGTTGGGAACAGATTTTGCCGAAGTCAATCTCTCATTCCTTTCCTTTATCATCTTTATTGCTATCATCGCGTCGTTCACGCAATTAGTCGAGATGGTCGTCGAGAAATTTCTCCCCGCGCTATATTCGTCTTTGGGTATCTTTCTGCCGTTGATAGCCGTTAACTGCGCAATCATGGGCGGTTCGCTCTTTATGCAGCAGAAAAATTTCATCAACGTAGGCGAGGCGACGGTTTACGGGCTTGGTTCGGGCTTCGGCTGGCTGCTCGCTATCATCGGCATGGCCGCGATACGCGAAAAGTTAGCCTACTCCGATATTCCCAAGCCGTTGCGCGGTCTGGGCATTGCCTTTATCATCACGGGATTGATGGGCATAGGGTTTATGTGTTTCTCAGGGTTAAGTCTTTAAATTATCACGAAATAATATTTTACACAGATGATTATATTGATGTCAGGCGGAATAACAATAATTGCCGGAGCAGTAACTTTCTTGATTGTAACGCTGATTCTGGTAGGAGCTTTATTGTACGCTAAAGCAAAATTAGTGCCTTCGGGCAATGTCAAGGTAATAGTAAACGGCGAAAAAGAGTTTGACGTTCCTATCGGCGGGACAGTACTCGGCACGCTGCAAAGTCAGGGCATATTTTTGTCGTCGGCTTGCGGCGGCAGCGGCAGTTGCGGACAATGCCGCTGCCAGGTGCCCGACGGTGGCGGCAACATACTGCCTACCGAGATTGGATTCTTCTCGCGCAAACAAGTGCAGGCGCATTGGCGGCTCGGTTGTCAGACGAAAGTCAGGAACGACATGGCTATACAAGTGCCCGACGACGTGTTTGGCGTCAAGGAATGGGAATGTACGGTCATTTCGAACCGCAATGTCTCGACGTTCATCAAAGAATTTATCGTCGCACTGCCCGAGGGCGAGCACATGGACTTCGTACCCGGCTCTTATTCGCAGATACGCATCCCGAAATATACGATGGATTACAACAAGGATATAGATAAGGAAACAATCGGCGCAGACTATCTCAAAGCATGGGAGCAGTTCGGACTTTTCACGCTCAAATGCAAAAACGACGAGCCTACTATCCGCGCTTACTCGATGGCAAACTATCCCGCGGAGGGCGACCGTATCATGCTCACTGTCCGCATAGCCACTCCGCCCATGAAACCGAGACCGGCGGTAGGATTTCAGGAAGTATTGCCGGGCATCGCATCCTCATACATCTTTACTCTCAAGCCGGGCGACAAGGTTATGATGAGCGGACCCTACGGCGATTTCTTTCCTGTCTTCAAATCCAAGCGCGAGATGATGTGGATAGGCGGCGGCGCAGGCATGGCTCCCTTGCGTGCGCAAATAATGCATCTCACTAAGACGCTTCGTACTTCAGACCGAAAGATGTCGTACTTTTACGGCGCACGCGCGTTAAACGAGGTCTTCTATCTTGAAGATTTCCTCGGCATAGAAAAGGATTTCCCCAACTTCTCATTTCATTTGGCTCTCGACCGTCCCGATCCCGTAGCCGATGCTGCAGGAGTTAAGTACACTGCCGGTTTCGTGCATCAGGTTATTTACGAAACATATTTGAAAAACCACGAAGAACCTGAAGAGATTGAATATTACATGTGCGGACCCGGTCCGATGTCGAAAGCTGTTGATAACATGCTCGACAATCTGGGCGTTCCCCGCGAGATGTTGCACTTTGATGATTTCGGCGCTTAAATAAAGTTGATTATGAAGAAAATTTCATTTATTATTTTGACAGCTATGCTGTGTTGCGGCTACGGTTGCACCACGAATGCACAGAAAAAGCCTGTTTTGATATGGGCTGAAGAGTTCGATTACACCGGTTTGCCGGACGCAAACAAGTGGAAGTATGAGAAAGGCATGGTGCGCAACCATGAATTGCAATATTATACCGACGCTCGGCTCGAAAACACTGAAGTGAGGGACGGTTCTCTCGTCATCACCGCCCGCAAGGAGGTGTATGAGCAAGCCGAATATACCTCTGCAAGTATCCATACTAAAGGTATTTTCAGTTTTCAGGGCGGACGGGTTGAGGTTCGGGCTAAACTTCCGGAAGGACGGGGTACGTGGCCTGCAATCTGGACTTTGGGCGAAAACGGCAAGCGATGGCCTGATTGCGGTGAGATTGACATTATGGAATTTGTGGGCTACACGCCGGGCGAAGTCTATGCAAACGTGCATACTCGCGACTATAATCATACGAAAAACACCGGCCGCGGCGGAAGCATAGCCGTCGAGCAGCCGTTTAAGGATTATCACATCTACGCCGTAGAGTGGTTTGACGACCGTATGGATTTCTTTTTTGACGATACCTTGTATTATACCTGTCCGCGCAAGGGCGAAGGCGAGGGCGAGTGGCCTTTCGAGACGCCGCAGTATCTAAAAATCAATCTTGCTATCGGCGGAGACTGGGGAGGTCAGAAAGGCGTCGACGAGAACATCTTCCCCGTCGAGTATCGCATTGACTACGTCCGTATTTACAGCCTCAAGTAAAAGGAAACCGCATCATCTTGCGAAAATCAATTACATCTGCATCATCAGAGTGCCGAAAAACTAATTTCGATATTGGCAGCAGCCCGGCAAGGCGTTGTAAACATCGTCGGGAGCAGTGTCTGATGCCGTGTCATGGCCGACTTTGGCGATTGCTTCACTGACGGATTTCAGGGAGGTCTGTGCGGAGTCGAAATCAAGTACCAATTCCTGTTTTTCCAGACTCCATTCTGCCGTTGAGACGCCCTTGACGGCTTTGGCGGTCTTCTCGATGCGCGTTTTACACATCCCGCAAGCGCCTTTGACGGCTAAAGTAGCGTGTGCAACTTCGCTTTTAACTTCTGTAGCTTGAGCTTCCGACTTTTTTGAAGCCGTGTTAGTACAAGCGGTCATGGCAACTGTCAAAGCAACTGCCGCAAATAAATAAATCACTCGTTTCATATCTTTTTTGAATTAAAATGAGTTACAAAAGTACATAAAAGTTTTGT
>JAITNE010000014.1 GCA_031290635.1 Tannerella sp.
GCGAAGAGATTTTGGAACTTGTCAAGCTTTATCATTCCAAATAAAATTGAATTTTGCATGGATGATGTCTTCTTCTTAACTGGTGAAATTGAATTTTTCATATTAAATATTATTTTGAAAGTAAATAAAACCAGAATGTATCGCCAAAGTCCGACTGCATCTTGGCGTCCAAAGACTTTAACTTTCGTTGACGCATCTCACTGTCGAACGACCGGAAATTTTTCTCGACTTCCGTCGATACTCCATGCTTTATCCAGTAGCCCGGATCGTCCTGCGCTAATGCAATAACCGCTTCCTGATGATTTTTGCCTAAAACAGGCAAGACAGGAGTGCGAAAATATTGCTCCATCAACCTGCGAAAGGTCTTTAGATCTCTGCCCGTCAGAGTCATAGCCAACATGTACTGCATCGGCAATGTCGCCTGTGGATTATTCCCGGCTAATAACTCAAATGTATGCATCGGACTGTTGCTTACGGCATATTCACCGCCACCGGACAAGGCCTTCCGCTTATTTTTAATCTCTGCGTCCTGCATCGCAAGAGCGCCGGACGAAATCAGCTTTTTATAAGCCCTGGCTTTTTTTCCGTAGAACAAAGTTTGTTCGAGTACCGTGATGTATTTCAGGGCTACGGAGTATTCGGCAAAGATAATGTTAGTCTGCACAAGCCTCTCCAGAAGCCGGACATTGCCTTCGTTCAGGGACGAAACATTTCCCTCAAAAGCAAGTTTTTGAGCGGTCGCAATGTCTCCGATGCTGTAATAAATATCACTCAGTGCGATGGCGTTGAACTGCGTGTTGTCCCATTCGGCAAGGATACTCTTCGTGCCGACAGGGTGACGGGCAAAAATCTGCTCTCCCAACAGACCTTTCTCTGCCAGGGCGAGGTTCAGAACGTTCGTCATCTGCAGATTGCTGCGCTCCGGTCGAAAAGTATCTATAATCTTGTCCCACTGACGGTTACGCAGGTAATAATCCTGCTCCATGGAGGTAAATATCAACTGCCGCGTATCACTCATCAACAGCGCACAGAGCAATACCAACTGCACCGCAATAATTATCTTGGTGTGCTTGTTTAAGGTACTGTTCCGCCGGAAAATCGCCGCAAGTATCAAGGCGAACGGAAAACTCATCCACAGAAAATAGATGATATGGTCGCGTATCAGAGGGTCGGAATACGCGTCAGGCATGATTATAAGCCGTATATCAGACTGCCATCCAAGGTTTTGCGATATGTAAACTATTATCGCAATCAGCGCCGAATAGCCTGACGCGGCAATCCACCACCGCTTGTTTCTTAAAAAAATCTCGGACAGCATCGCAAGCATCGCAAACAATGACGCCGCTGCTCCTGCCAGCAGGAACAATGCGGGTATCAAGGCTATCGTAAGAATTAATCTTGTGTTGAATGACTTTATCCTGAGATACAGCGTCATTGCGGCCAAAATCATCAAACACGCAAACGTGCCCTGAGTGTTGTAATTGACGTCGGTGTGAGCATAAATCAGCAGACACGACGGAAGTATGCTTAAAAGGTAGTTTGCCGGCGAAACGGCGACACTGTCAAGAACGCGCTTCGTGAGTACGCCGACCGCGGTCAACAACAACGCCGTCCAAAGCGCTCCAACAAAGGGCAGGGCGAAAAACTGCACCGTAAAACGCGCCATGTAAAGCGCCGTACCACCCGGCTGAAGTATGGCGTCGGCAGCATACTGTCCATCGAACAAAAATATCTGCAACTGCTCGGCATAGAAGAAGTAATAGCGGTATCCGCACTGCAGTAAAACAGCTGAACTGCAGTAAATAACCGCCCAATAAATCGTAGTATTAACTCTGTTCATAAGATAAATAGTTTTTTAGTTGATGATAGCAATAAGAAATGCGGTGCAAAGATAGTTTATTTAATTGGAATAATGAAGGAAATGGAGGTGATAACTTTTTCAATGTTCACTGTTCTTGTTCACTGTCAACCGTTCGTTTTTCAATGTCAACAATTTGCTGTTGTGAAATAAAATGCTTATCTTTGCGGTCATTATGAAGCAACTATTGACTAAAACAGGTTCGCGGATACAGATGGTTATTGACTTTACTTACCCCTTGTGCCGCAGGTTCATATCACCGCAACTGTACCGTTATGGCGTTTGCGGCAGCGCTAATGTCTTGTTCGACTGGGCGCTGTATTTCCTTGTGTACAACTTCTTCGTCAAGTATCGACTGCTTGACCTCGGGTTTCTCACGATTAGTCCGCATATAACTACTCTTATCCTTATCTTTCCGGTCTCTACCCTGACCGGTTTCCTGCTGCAAAAATACGTTACATTTACAGCCTCCGACCTGCGAGGACGTACCCAGCTGCTTCGCTATACTATAATCGTCGGCGGAAACCTGCTCATTAACTATGCAGGGCTTAAAATCCTCGTTGACGGGCTTTCCTTCTATCCAACTCCGTCAAAGATGATCATAACTGTCATCACCATAATCTGCAGCTATATCGGTCAGAAGAAGTTCACCTTCCGGGATACTTCAGCTTCCGTTATCTCATCATCGCTTGAAAGCCCTTCAATTAATACACCATTCCAATCATCATCCACACCCACCCTTGACCCCGACATCTTCGACCCCGCATCTCAATCATCACATAAATAAAATATCCTATGAAAAAAGTTTCTATCTTCCTACTATCAATTGCCCTGTGCGGATGCGCAGGCAACACTGACAAGTTCTCGCCCGAAAATGTCAACAGCCTTCGGGCGCCGGCTTATCCCCTCGTAAGTATCGATCCATACACCAGCGCATGGTCGATGGCCGACAAGCTCAACGACGACGTCGTCCGCCACTGGACAGGCGTCAAATTCCCCCTGCTCGGCGCACTCATTGTTGACGGCGTCGATTATCGATTCCTTGGAGTAAACCAGATCCCGCTAATCGCCGTCCTCCCAACCGCCGTAACATACCGCTGGGAAGCTGCATACACCGAAAAAGCCCCCGTCGGCGACAGCTGGACTTCGACCGCCTTCAACGACGCCGCCTGGCAGCACGGTCGGGCAGCATTCGGCACACCGGAAATGCCCTTCCTCTCGACCGAGTGGACAAGCAAGGAAATCTGGATTCGCCGAACCTTCGAGTTACACGCAGACTTCGCCCAGGAACCTGTCATCCTTGAATACTCGCATGACGACGATTTCACGCTCTTTATTAACGGTCTGAAAGTCGTCGAAACCGGCTACCAGTGGAAAAACAACGTGCAAATCCAGCTCTCCGACGAAGTCCGCGCAACCCTCCGCCCCGGCAAGAACGTCATAGCCATCAACTGCAAGAACCGCACCGGCGGAGCTTACGTTGACTGCGGCCTCTACCTGCAAGACCTAACTAACGTGCGCTACGAACAAGCCGCCGTACAGACCTCCGTCAACGTCCAGCCAACCCAAACCTACTACAACTTCACCTGCGGCGCAGTAGATCTCAATCTCATCTTCACAACGCCGCTTTTGCCCGACAACCTCGACCTGCTCTCCCGCCCGATAAGCTACCTCTCCTACCAGGTAACCCCCAACGACGGCCGGCCACACGAAGTCGCCCTCCACATCGAAGCTACCCCCGACTGGGCAATCCACTCCCCCGACCAGCCCACCCGCATTACCGTTGACATGGAAGGCGACGTCGCCTACCTCCGAGCAGGCACCGTCGAGCAGCCAATCCTCCGGAAAGCAGGCGACAACGTCCGCATCGACTGGGGATACTTCTATCTCGCAGGCAATGTAAAGGACTCCAAAGGAGTAAACAACACCAACCTCACATTCAGCCCACCCGCCATGTGCCTCGACGCCAACATCGGCTCTGTCAGCGCTGCCGCCGAAGGCTTTGTCATGCTTGGATACGACGACGTCTATTCAATCCAATACTTCCACGACAATCGCCGCGCTTACTGGACGCACAACGGCACTGTCAGCTTCCTGCAAGCTCTCGTCGCAGCCGGCAAGGAATATCCGAAGATAATGCGCGACTGTGCCGCCTTCGACCGCCGTCTCATTGCTGACGCTACCCGCGTTGGCGGCAAGGAGTACGCCGAGCTTTGCGCCCTTGCATACCGTCAATCCGTCTCAGCCCACAAGTTGATTGAAGACGCCGACGGCAACCTCCTTTTCCTCTCGAAAGAAAACTTCAGTAACGGCTCTATCGGCACTGTTGACATAAGTTATCCCTCCTCGCCGCTCTACCTGCACTACAACCCCGATCTGCTCAAGGGCATGCTCACTCCCATCTTCTACTTCAGCGAGAGCGGCAAGTGGACGAAACCTTTCCCCTCGCACGACGTCGGAACATATCCCCTGGCTAACGGTCAGACCTACGGTGGCGACATGCCGGTTGAGGAAGGAGGCAACATGCTTATCCTGACCACCGCCATAGCCATAGCCGAAGGCAACGCCGACTACGCCCGCACCCACTGGAAGACGCTCACCACCTGGGCCGACTATCTTGTCAAGGAAGGACTTGACCCCGAAAACCAGCTCTGCACCGACGACTTCGCTGGACATTTCGCCCATAACGCCAACCTCTCCATCAAGGCCATAATGGGCATAGCCGGATACGGCAAACTTGCCGGGATGCTCGGCGACAAGGCGACGTCCGACAAATACATCTCCACAGCCCGCGAGATGGCGCAGAAGTGGGTACAGATGGCCGACGACGGCGACCACTATCGCCTGACCTTCGACAAGGCTGACACTTGGAGTCAGAAATACAATTTAGTATGGGACAAGCTGTTCGGCATGTCGATTTTTCCTTCCGAAGTAGCCGCCACGGAGGTAGCCTACTATCTAAAGAAGCAGAACAAGTACGGTTTACCGCTCGACAGCCGCAAAGACTACACCAAAAGCGACTGGATAATATGGAGCGCCTGTCTGGCGACTTCGCCCGAAGACTTCCGCGCCCTGATAAGTCCCTTACATCTCTATGCCGACCAAACGGTTTCGCGCATCCCGCTAAGCGACTGGCACGACACTAAAGACAGTCATTCGATAGGATTTCGCGCCCGTTCGGTCGTAGGCGGTTATTTTATGAAGATGCTGTCGGAAGATTTTGCCAAGAAGAAATAAGGTTCCGGACGGAGAGCAACATCTTATCTTCCCTATCCAACATCTTATCTTCCACAGAAAAAATCTAATATTCCTTAGAAACAAAAAACCCATTCCGGAGTTCGGAGTGGGCGCAATAAAATTCAAAAAACCCAGCCTTAAAGTCGGCTTGGGC
>JAITNE010000026.1 GCA_031290635.1 Tannerella sp.
ACTTATCCCACAAAAAAAATCTTACCGGAAAGGCATCGTGAAAAAAAATCTCCATTTATTTGGTGGATTGATTTTTTTGTTGTACTTTTGTAATCATTACAGATAGTAATTTTATATATTACTATTTGATTATTAACATTTTAAACATTATAAAATTATGATTCATCAACTAACAACGCTTCCTTATGCTAAAGACGCTTTTGAACCCGTAATCAGCAGGCATACAGTAGATTTTCACTATGGTAAGCACTTGCAGACCTACGTGAACAATCTTAACAACCTTGTAAAAGGAACAGAATTTGATGGTAAGACAGTTGAGCAAATTGTGGCTTCGGCGCCCGATGGCGGCTTGTTTAACAATGCCGGTCAGGTACTTAACCACACTTTGTATTTCCTGCAGTTCGCTCCCCAGCCCAAGAGCGCCGTTCCGACAGGCAAACTCGCGGAAGCCATCAACGGCAGTTTCGGCTCGTTTGAGGTTTTGCAGAAAGAGTTATCGGATGCAGCTATTACCCTTTTCGGTTCGGGATGGGCATGGCTTTCGGCTTATTCTTCGAGCAAACTCGTAATCACTAAAGAACCAAACGGTAGCAATCCTCTTCGCAATGGATTGAAGCCACTTCTTGGTTTCGATGTATGGGAACATGCCTATTATCTTGATTATCAGAACCGTCGTGCCGACCATATCAAGGAACTATGGAAGATAATCGACTGGGAGACAGTAGCAAGCCGACTTAGTTAAAAATCTCTTGCATTACGGCGAGAGAACGAATTTCTGGGAAATCGAAGAGGTGAAGGCGGTAATAGTCAATGATATGACGAATAATCGCAGTTCGCTCGTTACGCGTAAAAGTGTATAAGCCCATGTTTTCGTAACTTATGCGCAGCAAACTGTTGAAAGCGGCGCTTTCAGTGCGGTCGAGGCAGTTTGTGTGGTTTGGCGAAGTATCGGTAAAGACGCCCCCTTGCAGGTCGAAGAGGCTGTCGGGGCGATATGAAGTCGCGTCGGGATGAATGCCGATAAAAGTGGACAATTGCATAAGAAAAGCGAGATGGAAATTGGCGATACCTGCTTCGGCAACGTCGAGCCAATGGATAGAGCGGCACAGAAAGTCGAAAAGCGGACGATTAGGACCAGCTTCCTGAAGAATCCGGTAGAGCATCTCGGCGAGGAAAAGTGCGATAGCGTTCTTGAATGGATGATATTGGATTTGCGTGGGTACAAACTCGCGTTTTGCTTCGTGGATGCGTTGGAGGTCGTGCGTGTTAAAGTGTTCGACTTCCAAGTTGAAGATTGAGAGAGGCGTAAGCAGTGCGTGCGACAGTTTGGAGCGTTTCGCGTGCGTACCATATATTATGTACGCGACGCGCCCAAACTCTTCTGTATAAGCATTGATGATAGTTTGGCGCTCGCCATACGGCAGTGAATGTAGTGTAATACCTTTAGTTTTGAGTAGCATCTATGTTAAATTCAATCTGCAAATTTACCGATTATTTTGGATATTTCGTTATAGAAATTCATTCTTCAAAGAAAAAAAACGCGATTTATTTTGTCATAACAGATTTATTTACTACCTTTGCAGCCTATAAGGCATTAAGATTTTTAGAAGTTAATATGATACCTGCTACTTTAACAGCAATTTCGCCTATTGATGGCCGATACCGAGATAAGACGGAAAAACTTGCTGATTACTTTTCCGAATGGGCTTTGATGCGCTACCGTGTGCGCGTCGAAGTGGAATATTTTATATTCCTTAGCGAGTTGTTGCCTCAACTTAAAAGCATTAATAATGAAGACGTTAAGAAGAATCTAAGGATAATTTATACATCCTTTACTTTCGACGACGCTCTGCGAATCAAAGAGATTGAGAAGACAACCAACCACGACGTCAAAGCCGTAGAATATTATATTAAGGAACGCTTCGATACATTGTCGTTGGCTGATTATAAGGAGTTTATTCACTTCGGACTGACCTCGCAAGACATCAATAACACATCTGTGCCGCTGATGATTAAGGAGGCTTTGGATGATGTGTATTATCCTGATATTAAGAATGTTATTGAGCTTTTACAGAGCAAAGCAGAGGAAACAAATGACATCCCGATGCTGGCAAAGACCCATGGTCAGCCTGCCTCGCCGACAAGGCTTGGCAAGGAGATAAGGGTCTTTGTGTACAGGTTGGAACAACAACTCAAACTGCTGCAAACAACGCCTGTCTCGGCTAAGTTCGGTGGCGCTACGGGCAATTTCAATGCTCACTATGTGGCTTTCCCCGAATACGACTGGCGAGCGCTGGGCAACCGTTTCGTTAGCGAACGACTTGGTTTGGAGCGCGAAGAATGGACTACGCAGATATCCAACTACGATAATCTGGCGGCGCTGTTTGACGCATTAAGCCGCATCAACACTATCTTTATCGACCTCTGTCGCGACTTTTGGCAGTATATCTCGATGGACTATTTCAAGCAGAAGATAAAAGCGGGCGAGGTAGGCTCTTCAGCCATGCCTCACAAAGTCAACCCTATAGATTTCGAGAACGCCGAAGGTAATCTTGGAATAGCTAACGCCATACTCTCGCACCTCAGCGCCAAACTGCCCATCTCGCGCTTGCAGAGAGACCTTACGGATTCGACCGTCTTACGCAACGTCGGCGTTCCTCTCGCTCATATCGAGATTTCGTTCAAGAGCATGCTTAAAGGACTTAACAAGTTGCTGCTCAACAGGGAAGCTATCACTCGCGAACTCGATTGTCATTGGGCTGTCGTAGCTGAAGCTATCCAGACCATCCTCCGCCGCGAAAATTATCCCAAACCCTACGAAGCGCTGAAGGAACTCACGCGAGTGAACGACACAGTAACAGAGCAGTCCATACATACATTTATAAACGGACTGAACTTGAGCGAAAAGGTCAAAAACGAACTGAAAGCAATAACCCCACAAAATTATTTAGGAATAAATTAATAATTACTTTTTTGCAATCGTGATGATTGCTAATTTACAAACATAAAATAATAAACAAATGGAATCAATTGAAAGAAATGATTTAAAAGCCACAGAAAGTGGTGTAGAAACAGGTCAGAGAGACTTTAACGCTGATGATAGCGAACAGGGCGACAAGCCTAAGAAACGTTTACGCATCAAGGAGACACGCAAGATTGATTACAATCGAAGCACATCCGAGAGCCGTCCGTACCAGCCGATGCTTGGTCAGACAAGGCTATCAACCGCATCGTATCAGCCTCGTCCTTATCCGCAAGACGAAGGTAGCGAGGAAACTGAGTATAACCGTCCGCGTACCGATGATTCGTCAAGCGGCAGAGGCGAAAGGTATAACCGGCCGGAAGGATACCAGCCACGCCGTATATTCAGCAGTGGCGGAGGCGGAGGCGAACAGGGAGGACGTTCTTACGAAGAAGGCTATCAACCACGCCGTTCCTCCGAACACACAGAGCGCTCCGGCGGAAGCTATCAAGAAAGAGGAGGATACCAAGATCGTGGTAACTACCAGCCCAGAAGCAATTACCAAGAGCGTGGCGGAGATCGCCCAAGCTATAACCGTCAGGGCGGGTATCAGCAAAACCGCCCGCAGCAAAGCGGCTATCAAGGCGCTCAGCGTCGTCCGCAGCAGGGCGGCTATCAAGAGCGCGGTGGCGGTTATCAAGGTGGTGGTGATCGTGGCGGCTATCAAGATCGCGGCAGTCAAGGTGGCTATCAAGGTGGTAGTGATCGTGGCGGTTATCAGGATCGTGGCAGTCAAGGTGGTGGCGGCTACAACCGTCAAGGTGGCTATAAGCAAAACAAGCCCGGTAACGGTCCGAGTTTCCACAACAAGTTTCAGCCTAATGACAAACGTCCGAGATATACCAAGCCGATGCCTAAACCAATCAAGTATGACGAGATAATTGCCGACATATCAGCTCCGATACGTCTGAACAAGTTTCTGGCTAATGCCGGCGTCTGTTCGCGTCGCGAAGCGGATGAGTTTATTCAAGCAGGCGCCGTCAAGGTTAACGATAAGGTAATTATCGAGTTAGGCACCAAGATAACCCGCTTGGATACAGTAGCCTTCCAAAACCAGGAGGTAAAAATTGAAAGCAAGATTTATATCGCGCTCAACAAACCGAAAAACTGTGTGACAACCTCCGAAGACCCTCAGAACCGTCAGACAGTCATGGATTTAGTGAAGAACGCTTGTTCGGAACGTATCTATCCCGTAGGGCGGCTCGACCGCAATACTACAGGCGTACTACTGCTTACCAACGACGGCGAGATGGCTGCCAAACTGACACATCCTTCGTTCAAGAAGAAGAAGATATATCACGTATGGCTCGACCACGAAGTAACTATCGAAGACATGCAGAAACTTGCCGACGGTATCCAACTCGAAGACGGCGAAATGCACGCCGATGCTATCAGCTACGCTAACGAGGAAGACCACAGTCAGGTCGGCATCGAGATACATTCGGGCAAGAACCGTATCGTCCGCCGTATGTTTGAGTTGATTGGCTATCATGTTACCAATCTCGACCGCGTTTATTTCGCCGGTCTAACCAAACAAAATCTCAACCGTGGCAGATGGCGTTACTTGACTGAACCTGAAGTCAACGCATTAAGAATGGGAGCATACGAGTAATCAATTATGAAAATGGAGAGAACAAAAATAACAGATGTATTGAAGATGGAATCTTATGGTGCGAACGTGGCTGTGAAAGGCTGGGTTCGCACTTGCCGAGGCAGCAAGCAGATTTCGTTTATCGCCCTCAACGACGGCTCTACTATCAACAATGTGCAAGTAGTTGCCAACATTGAAACAATCGGCGAAGAGGCGCTCAAATCCGTTACTACAGGCGCCTGCCTGAGTGTGGAAGGTAAGTTAGTGCAGTCGCAAGGCAAAGGACAAAGCGTTGAAATTCAGGCTAATAGCATTGAAGTTCTCGGCGCCGCCGATCCTAATACATATCCGCTACAGAAGAAAGGTCATTCGATGGAATTTCTACGCGAAATAGCGCACCTACGACCGCGCACCAACACTTTTGGCGCTATCTTCCGCATAAGCCACAACATGGCTTTCGCTATCCACAAGTTTTTTCACGAACGCGGTTTCTTCTATTTTCATACCCCTATCATCACGGCTTCCGACTGCGAAGGCGCCGGCCAAATGTTTCAGGTTACGACGCTCAACCTCTATGACCTCAAAAAGGACGACAAAGGACAGATACGCTACGACAACGACTTTTTCGGAAAACAGGCAAGTCTGACCGTTTCGGGTCAGTTGGAAGGCGAGCTGGCAGCCATGGGACTTGGCGCTATCTATACTTTCGGGCCTACTTTCCGAGCCGAAAACTCCAATACTCCCCGCCATCTGGCAGAGTTCTGGATGATTGAGCCGGAAGTAGCCTTTAATGAAATAAAAGAGAACATGGACCTCGCCGAAGATTTCATCAAATACTGCGTGCAATGGGCTTTAGATAACTGCACCGACGATATCCGCTTTCTCAATGATATGTTCGATAAAGAACTTATAAATCGCCTTGAAAGCGTACTGAAAGACAGTTTTATTCGCCTCTCCTATACCGATGGCGTCAAAATTCTCGAAGAGGCCGTTGCTAAAGGACATAAATTCGAGTATCCCGTCTTCTGGGGCGCTGATCTTGCCTCCGAGCATGAGCGCTATCTCGTTGAGGATCACTTCAATAGACCGGTTATACTCACCGACTATCCGAAAGAAATAAAATCTTTTTATATGAGGCAGAATGACGACGGCAAGACCGTTCGCGCAATGGACGTGCTTTTCCCCAAGATTGGCGAGATTATCGGCGGTTCGGAGCGCGAGGCTGACTATGACAAGTTGCTGACACGCATCAAAGAGATGAACATACCTATGAAAGACATGTGGTGGTACTTAGACACTCGTCGTTTCGGCACATGTCCGCACGCCGGCTTCGGGCTTGGGTTCGAGCGCCTGCTCCTTTTCGTTACCGGCATGTCGAACATCCGCGACGTCATCCCCTTTCCCCGTACTCCTAACAGCGCAGAATTTTAACTCTATCAGGACGAGATTTACTTGTCTCAAAAAACAAATAAATTATGTCATCAAAATTTTTTACAA
>JAITNE010000091.1 GCA_031290635.1 Tannerella sp.
GACTAACGTTACCGTCAGCGCCAACCGTGCCTCAGCCCTCAATAACACAGACGGCTATGACGACGGCGGCGGCGTTACCGTATTCGCCGAAACCCGTACAGCCGAAATCATCCTCGAAAACACCGTTATCTGCGATAACAAAGGCGACCGCTATCCGGAACTGCTGGTTCAAGGCGAAGGCGAATCAGCCGTTACTTTAAACAGTTTTGTAAAAGGCGAGAACTTCGGCGGCGGCAGTAACTTGCCGGGCTCTACAAGCACCGCTACAATGTTCGCCTCTCCCCTGACGGCAGACGAAGCTCCCACCTACAACGGCATGAATGGCAGTTATCAACTACACTCCGAAAGTCCGCTCATCGATAAAGGTCACTCTGCTTTACTCTCTATAGCTAAAGATTTGGCCGGCGCCGCCCGCATTTTCGGAAGCTCCATAGATATCGGCGCTTATGAGTATCAAGGCGTCCCGCGTCCCGCTAACGACCTTGTCTCCGAAGCAGACGCAAATACGGTATGGACTTATCGCACGACCTTGTATGTCAAGATAGGCGCAAAGACTACACTAAGCATCTATTCAATAAACGGCACACTCGTACGTCAAGCTGCCGTTATCGGCGAAGGCGAATACCAGTACGAACTCCCTCGCGGTTATTATATTGTAAAATTAGGAGACACAACCAAGAAAGCGCTAATAAATTGAGAGTCTAATTCGAGTAATTGCCTTGAGGGTGAACTTTGTTTCGAGTAATTCTTCGTGCAATTCGTGCAATTCGTGGACAAAACTTCATTTGTGGAGAACTTGATGCTGTTTCCTTAGTCAAAGAACGCATTCTCGCCATCAACGCCACTCAAGACATATATTTCGAAAAGCAACAGGTAGCAATCAATAGCATAGTCCCGTAATTATCCCAAGAATGGGTAGCCATAGTGGGTCGGGGGGACGAATGTTTCCTTGATAGTGCGGGCATTTGTCCAGCGGACGAGATTGAGAGGTCCACCGGCCTTGTCGTTAGTGCCTGATGCGCGTGAACCGCCGAAGGGTTGCTGGGCGATAACGGCGCCGGTACATTTGTCGTTGATGTAGAAGTTGCCTGCCGAGTAACGCAATTTATCCAAGGCTGTCATTATGGCGTAACGCTCGCGAGCGAAAATGGAGCCTGTCAAGGCATAAAGCGATGTGTGGTCACAGAGTTCGAGCGTTTCTTCATATTTGTCGTCATCATACACAAAAATAGTTATTACGGGTCCAAATATCTCCTCTCGCATGGTTTTGAACTGCGGGTCGGTAGTAAGGATAACCGTTGGCTCAACATAGTATCCAACCGACTTGTCGCCCTTGCCGCCGAAGACAATCTCTGCATCGGGCGACTGTCGGGCAAAGTTTATATAGCTCATAATATTGTCGAAAGAAGTCTCATCTATAACGGCATTGACGAAGTTCGAGAAGTCCTGCGGGTCACCCATTTTTATCTCTTTGAGCATATCGCCAATCTCTTCTTTAATCGCTTTCCACAACGAGCTGGGGATATAGGCACGCGAGCCGGCGGAACATTTCTGCCCCTGATATTCAAAAGCGCCACGCACTATAGCTGTTGACACTTCGAGGCTTGGAGAAGATGGATGCACGAAGATGAAGTTCTTGCCGCCCGTCTCGCCTACTATCTTGGGGTACGACTTGTAGTGTTCGAGGTTGTCGCCAATCTGTCGCCACAGGGTGTTGAAAGTGGCGGTAGAACCGGTGAAGTGGAAGCCTGCGAAATCAGGGCTGGCGGTAACAACTTTACCGATAACGCTGCCTTGACCGGGGATGAAGTTGACTACGCCGTCGGGCAGTCCGGCTTCCTTAAATACTTGCATCAGCAGATAGTTCGAGTGGATAGCCGTAGTTGATGGTTTCCATACGGCTACGTTGCCCATCATAGCAGGTCCCATGTTGAGGTTGCCGGCGATGGAAGTGAAGTTAAACGGACTTAATGAGAAGACGAAGCCTTCGAGGGCACGGTACTCGATACGGTTGAGGATACCCTTGTCGGAATAAGGTTGTTCGGCATATAGCCGGCTGCCGTAGAAAGCCGAGAAGCGCAGAAAATCAATCAGCTCGCAGGGCGCATCTATCTCGGCTTGAAAAGGGTTCTTGCTCTGTCCCAGCATCAGTGAGGCGTTGAGCAGGTAGCGATACTTGACGGCAAACAGCTCGGCGATGCGTAACATCACCGAAGCTCTCTCTATCCAAGGTAGCTCCGACCATTCGTGATGAGCTGTGATAGAGGCATTGATAGCTGCCTGTACTTCTTTCTCACCAGCTTTGTGATAGGTTGCGATGACGTGCCGATGGTCATGAGGCATGACTACCTTTCCGGTATTGCCGGTACGCACTTCTTTACCTCCAATAATCAGGGGTATATCCCATTCTTCGGATGATAACTGTTTGAGGGTTTGACGCAGGCAAACCGTTTCGGACGCTCCTGGAGCGTAGGATTTCACCGGTTCATTCTCCGGCTTGTTGAATCTGTAAAGTGAATTGTTCATTATAAATAAATTTTGAGTTTGTAACTTCTGTACAGACGGGGCGCGCCCCGTCTCTACCGGGCAAGGGCAGCCCAGCCCCTGCTAATCTACGCTCCATTCGTACAGTCCGGCGGCGTTTTTGTCGGGCAAGACTACTTCTATCTTGACGGCTTTTGTTGTAACCGGCTCGAAACGGACGCGGTTGTTCTCGTCTTTAACTGTCGGATACGAGGTAGTATTATTGACCGGAGTCCATTCACCTGAAGCGTTCTGATAATATAACTTCCAGCTTTTAGGAACTCGGCATCCACCCCAGGGACTGTCGTCGAACCAGTAAATCGATGATGAAGAGATGGTATGCGGCGCAGTCAGTTCGTAAGCTATCCATTCTGTAGTACCTTCTTTAGGCCACCAATGGTAGTACGGCGCTGTACGGTCGTTAATATCATCCGATGGCAGCAGACCGTCGTTGATGGAAAGGATAGCTTTAGCTTCATGCGAGGCTGTTATCTTTGCGCCGCTTGTAGCTGTGGGCTGTATAACGGGACGTGTGGCGCTCAAATCCTGAGGCAACCAGACGGACATCTCACCACTTCCACGATGTGCCCAAGCGTAGTATGGTATCAATGCGAGAGTAACATCTTTGGTCTGCAAGCGTCCTTTGTCATCGTACTTCAAAGTCTGCGCGCCGGTCGTTATTTCGTTTATGCCATTGAGAAAATCAGGCTTTGCTGTAATAGTAAATTCGGGTTTGCGATTCAGCAGCACACTAAGTACGCTGAAGTCGTTGTCAGGCCATTCGGCACAATAAACAACAGGTCCACGTTCTACGGAAACTCGTCCTCTGTCTGCTTCGACCTTGTAGTTAGCCTTCACTGTTCGCGGCTCCATATCGAAGTGTACCTCCACATTGTCGCCTTTTTTCCATGTACGGTTGACGACAAAATACCCTTTATCCAAGTCGCTCTCAATCGCTTGACCGTTTACTTTCACGTTGTACTTCAATGTCTTCTCGTCCGAATAACGGTATAAATTGCTTGGCGTTACTTCGTTGCGAAGCCATCCCGGGATACGTATTTTTAGCGCGAATGTCTGTTGTCCGGAGGGAGCGATATCTATCCTGATATCACCGTTCCATGGATATTCGGTTGTTTGTGTCAGCTTTATTTTCTTGCCGTTAAGAATTATTTCAGATGTATTGCTCATAAAAAGATTTACGTATAAATCATGCTCGTGCACGGCATAGACATAACCCGGAACCGATGGAATAAAGCGACATACATTCGATGGGCAACAAGCGCATCCGAACCATGGCTGACGTTGATGTTGACCCATAGATTCGAGAGGGTTTGGATAGAAGAAGCTGCCTCCGTCGAGGGATATGCCGGAGATAAGTCCGTTGTAGAGCGTACGTTCGAGCACGTCGTAATATTTCGATTCACCGTGCAAGAGGAACAGGCGGTAGTTCCAGTAAACATTGCCGATAGCTGCGCAGGTCTCGCAGTAAGCCGACATGTTTGGCAGTTCGTAGTTGTGGCCGAAAGCTTCGCCGCTGCTTGTAGATCCGATGCCGCCGGTGATATACAGCTTCTTTGCAGCTACGTTATCCCAGATTCTGTCGATAGCGTTGATATAGGCAGTATCTCCCGTAAGGGCGGCTACGTCGGCTATTCCGGAGTACATGTATGCAGCGCGTACGGCGTGTCCTACGGCTTCGTCCTGCTCTATTACAGGCTTGTGTGCTTGTGAGTATTCATCGCGTCGTTCTGTTGTGCCGCGTTTGTCGAGGAAGAATTTAGCAAGGTCAAGATATTTTTTCTCACCTGTAACAATGTACAATTTAGCCAGACCCATCTCAGCAATCTGATGACCCGGTACGCGCACTAATTTATCCGGCGCATCTCCTATTTCACGTTCCACGCAATCGGCGTATTTGATTGCTATGTCGAGGAAATTACGCTTTCCTGTAGCCTGATAATGAGCTATAGCGCCTTCGAGCAGATGGCCGAGATTGTAAAACTCATGGCTAAGGTCTTCGACTTTCTCCCAACGACTGTTTCCTGCCCATCCATGTGGTTTTTGCGGATTCATTGTGCGGGCGGTGTAGAGATAGCCATCGGGTTCTTGTGCTGCGGCAACGATTTTCAGCACGCTGTCGATATACTTATCCAGTTTTTTATCGGGATAAGTCTGCATGGAATAGCTTGCACCTTCGATAGTCTTGTAAACGTCCGTATCATCGAACGAGTATCCTGTTACGACATAATCAATACTCGGATGCGAGGCCTTGACAAAGTTTTCATAGCGTCCGGTCTCTTCGCACTTGCTGAAAGCCAACGGAACAGTAACTTCGCGGCTCGCCTTCAAACGCTGTCCCCAAAAGACGTCGGTTATTTTCACTGAAGTGAAAGGCACAGGCGTTATGGGATAGCCTGATTTATCCGCTTGCTTCTGAGCATCTACAGGAGCCGGAACTTGAGATTGAGCTGACGTCATTCCGACAAAAGCTATAACAATTAAAAGTTTATATATCTGTTTCATAGAAATCTTTTTTTTTCATAAATTCTATAGAATAATTATGCCGCAAAAGTACAAATTATTATTGAATAATATCATCTTCGCTTAAAACAATATCATATACTTTCAAAGAATGTAGATATCCGCTGAAATAATGCTCTTCGCCGAATTTTGAGCCGAGTGTCATCTTTTTACACTCGCCGACATTGAGGAAGATATCTTTTTCCTTAATAAAGACGCCGTTAAGATAGATTTTCTCTTTGTAGCCGTCGAATGTAACGACCAGATGATTCCATTTCTCACCTGCAGGCAGGTCGTTTACGCCCATATCTTCGTACCAGCCGTGGTGCATGGTGATACCGCTTTGAGGGCTTGTGCCGTAGCCGAGGATGATTTTCTCGAGTTCACCCCAGGAATTATTCAGGTCGATGACACATTCGTTTTCTTTAGGTGAAGGCGAGGCTACAATGGCTGAGATGCTGTAAACGGGATTGCCGGTCATGGTTGTTGGAAGGCCGAAGTCGGATTCAAACTGCTGACGTCCGTTGAAGGCAAATGCTTTCCGCCCGTCTATTTCCTTAATTACTACCGGCATGGCGAGGGCGTTGAAGCCTTGAGAAGTATTATGCACAT
>JAITNE010000144.1 GCA_031290635.1 Tannerella sp.
ATAATTGAGAATTGAGAATGTAGGGGCTGGGCTTGCCCCTGCCCAATCGAGAAACAACGTTAGGCGGTAGCCAATTGAGAAAATAGATTGCTTCGTGCCTCGCAATTACGGCGTCGCATTCCCGTCATGTACTCCGTAGGACACAGATAATCCCACACTAACAGCAAAAAATGTCGTACTTTTGCGGATTATAGCGAAATAAAAATGACTACAGACAAGGTTATTGATGGAGGTGATTTGGGGATTGTGACGGTGAAGCGCAATCCGAGGGCGCAACGGTATATACTGCGGATAGTAGAAGGTCGCGTGGTCGCTACCATGCCGGTGCACGGCAGCGAAAAAGAGTTGCTGAAGTTTATTAATGAGAAGCGTAATTATCTGCTGACAATGTTGAAGAAAGCGCCTGTAAAACGCGTACTCGACGAGACTACTACACTGCAGACTCTGACTTTCGCGCTCAAGATTGTACGCGCCCCACTACAGCGGTTCTATGCCACAATCAAGGATGGAACGCTGCTTGTATCGTGCCCCGAAGAATCCGATTTTGCCGACCCTGCGACGCAGGAACGCTTGCATAATATACTTGAAAACGCGCTTCGCTATGAAGCGAAGCGCGTACTACCCATGCGGCTGACCGACTTGGCCAAGCAGCACGGATTCGTTTTCACGACGGTAAAAATCAATAACAGCCGTACACACTGGGGCTCATGCACCGCTCGCAAGGGTATCAACCTCTCGCTATCGGTCATGCTGTTGCCCGAGCATTTAGTAGATTACATCCTGCTGCATGAATTGTGTCATACAGTTGAGATGAATCATGGCGCTCAATTCTGGACTTTGATGCACCGTGTAACCGAGTGCAGAACAACGAGTCTCCGTCGTGAAATCAAGCGCCACAAAATGCTATGATACAGACTATTCCGCTGGGGCTATCAGTTTATAGCCTTTGCCGTGAATGTTGATTATCTCGATGTTAGGATCTTCTTTCAACAGCTTGCGCAGTTTGGTGATATAAACATCCATGCTGCGAGCATTGAAATAGTTATCATCCACCCAGATAGTCTTCAGAGCATAGTTGCGTTCCAGCACCTCATTGATATGAGCGCAGAGCAGGCTAAGCAGTTCGCATTCTTTGGTAGTCAGTTTAGTAACTTTCTGTCCAAGAGTAAGCGTTTGCTTCTGAGTATCAAAAGTAAACTTACCAATGGTATAGTAAGGTACATCTTTGATTTTCTTACCTTTGACGCGGCGCAGGATAGCCTCGATGCGGAGTAGCAGCTCTTCCATGCTAAAGGGCTTGGTTAGATAATCGTCGGCTCCAAGTTTAAATCCTTCAAGGATATCATCCTTCATTGTTTTGGCAGTGAGGAAGATAATTGGAATCTCCGAATTAACTTGACGTATCTCCTGGGCAAGAGTAAAACCGTCTTTTTTAGGCATCATCACGTCGAGCACGCACAAGTCGTACTTTTCTTTGAGGAAACCTTTGTAACCTGCATCTCCATCGGGAAACAAATCGGTACTGAAACCTTTTGCTTGCAGGTACTCGCGAAGAAGCATACCCAAGTTCTCATCATCTTCGCAAAATAAAATCTTCAATTGTTCGTCCATAAATTTTTAATTTTGAATTGTTGGTAAAGTAATTATAAATGTTGTTCCTATATTTCCAAGTCCGTTTTCGGCGCGGATAGAGCCGTGATGGTCTTCGGCTACTTTGCGGACGTATGCTAATCCGAGGCCGAATCCCTTTACATTATGTACGTTGCCTTTTGGCACACGATAAAAACGTTCGAATATTTTCTTCAAACTTTCTTTTTTGACGCCTATGCCGTTATCTTCGACAGCAATAATCAATTTGCTGTTTTCGTTGCGGGTGCGCACCATCAGTCGTAGCGGCACGCTCTCGCGGCGATATTTGACGGCGTTATCCATCAAATTGAAGAGCATGTTGGTGATATGCATTTCATCGGCAAGGATAGTCGATTTTTCAGCTTGCAGGTCAATATCGAGGTTGCCGCCCGAACTGTTGACCTTGATTTCAAATGTATTGGCAACATTAACTATCAAGTCGTTAATATCTAATTCTTTAAGTTTGAGGCTTGCTTGCTGATCCTCGAAGAGCGACATTTGCAGCACTTTTTCAACGAGGAAGCCGAGCCGTTTGGTCTCATCGTCGATGATGTTCGAGATGTTCCTGAACACTTCGGGGCTTTTCGTTATATCCGAATCTTTCATCATTTGGGCGGCTATCGAGATAGTCGAGACCGGCGTTTTCAGTTCGTGGGTCATATTGTTGATAAAGTCGTTCTTTATCTCCGAAATTCGCTTCTGGCGGAAAATTGTGTATATCGTAATTGCGAAGGTGAGAAGCAGTATCAACGAGAAGATAAGAGAAGGCACGAGGAAAGAGACGGATTCGGATATGTAATAGTTTTTAGTCGGAAAATAGACTTTGATGTAATTATGTCGCGAAGGCAGGTCGAAGGGGAATATGACCTGAGTGATTATATCCGCACTGCTGGAATTTTTAGGGAGTGGTTCGCTCTGAAAGATAAGTTGTTCGTTATTGTTCACTATCATCAATATGAACGGAATATTCAAGCCATTGTTTACAAGTTCATTCCTGATCTTCGACTGTATATCCAGGAAGTTGACGCGTCGTTCTATAGGTCTCATATCGGTTTCCAACATCAACATCATATCTTCACTTATTGCATTGATATAGGAATAGCGTTCTGCTTTCGAACGCTGTATCATTTCCGAGCGATCTATTATTGATGATTTAGTTGTCGATGCAGAACCTAACTTTTGCATTTCTGTCTTTTTGCGCGTCTCTTGAAGTTCTACCTGCTCTATTTCGCCGACAGAAGTATATTTAATACTGATACTTATATCATTGACAGCTTGCGAATTACTATAAGCGTCTTCGGAGTATCTGTTATTTATGTTATATTCTTGAGCATATCTATATACTTCATCTTTCGAGAGTTCGCGTGAGACCTTTTCGAGACTGCGACGTACGGTTAAGTCAAACAGTTCGTTGCTCGTCTTCATGATAGTCGCGACGTACTGTACTTGCAGTATTAGCAAGCCTGCAAATGCGAAAATCATTACGCCCGTAAGTATCCATATCATAGACTTTTTCATCTCAATATCTTAATATATCTTGTTTTACAGGCTGCAAAGTACGCGAAATTTCTTTTAATATTCGCATAATAAATGTGAAAATTTTTAGTTTGAAAGGTTAAAGATTATGTAGTTTTTGTGTCTATATAACCATCTTACAAAAGGAATTACTACTTAAACTATTTGATATTCAAGTAATAAAAGTAACTTTTTGGCTAAAATCAACCGTTAAATACAGTTTTAGTTTCTTAAACTACGCAAGCAATGTTAAGCTAAAAATAAGGCTGTTACACGTTTATAAGCTATCAAATGTCGATTGAGTCTTCTATCCACTGTCGGGCATTGATAAAAGCTTCTATCCACGGGGTTACTTCGTCGTTGAAGCGTTTTTCGGGATAGTTGGCGCACTGCCAAGGGAAGATAGCCCTTTCGGGATGAGGCATCATAGCAAGATGTCGGCCGTCGTCGGAGCAGACGCCGGCTGTTGCCCACGGCGAACCGTTAGGATTGGCGGGATAGGCGTCGTGGTTGTAACGGGCGACAATATTGTAGCGTGATTCGTCGTAAGGGAAAGAGAACTTGCCTTCGCCGTGCGCTACCCAAGCTCCTAATTTTGAGCCGCTTAATGAGCCAAGCAGCACCGAATTATTCTTGGGTATTTCGATGGTAACGAAGCCCGATTCGAACTTATGCGAATCATTATGCACCATTTTGGGTTTCTTCTCATGTTCGGGGTAGATCAATTCAAGCTCGGTCATCAGTTGGCAACCGTTGCAGATACCGAGGCTGAGGGTGTTCTTGCGTTTATAGAAGCGCTCGATAGCGCGTTTCGCTCTGTCGTTGTAGAGGATACCGGCAGCCCAGCCTTTAGCCGAGCCGAGTACGTCGGAGTTGGAGAATCCGCCGCAAAAGACAATGAAATTGATGTCTTCGAGAGTCTCGCGTCCTGAAGCAAGGTCGGTCTGATGAACGTCACGCACGTCGAAGCCTGCCAGATAGAGTGCATAAGCCGTCTCGCGCTCGCATTGTGAGCCTTTGTCGCGCAGGACTGCCGCACGGATACCGCTGGCTCTATGGCGCGGAATCGACAATTCGTATGATTTAAGCGAGCCGTTGAATTTCTTCGGAAACACAAACTCTAAAGGCTGTTTCATATAGTTCTCATATCTTTGCTTGGCGCATTCCTCGCCGCTTTGACGTGCGTCGAGCAGCGAAGAGGTCTTGTACCATATCTGCCGCAGTTCGTCTATCGGAAACTGATAATCTCCATTGAAATGACGCACTGTAATGAGTCTTTCTGGAACAGGACTGCCTAATCTCAAATATCCTATGCCCGCACTATCGAGAAACTTCTCGAACGACGAGGCTTGTTTCACTTGAACTATCAAGCCCGGATTTTCGGCAAAAAGCGTCAGTGTAGGGTCTTCGCCAAGTTTATCAATATGTATATCCATACCTCCTTCGACGTTGGCAAAGCACATCTCAAGAAGAGTAGTTATCATGCCGCCTGCCGAAATATCATGTCCGGAGAGAATAAGTCCCTGATTGATAGATTCCTGAATAGCGATGAAGGCTTTGGCAAAATAGTGAGCGTCCCTGACGGTAGGCGCTTCGTTACCAACCTTGCCGAGAGCCTGCGCAAAGGCCGAGCCGCCAAGCCTGAACTTGTCATTAGAGAAATCTACATAGAATATATACGAGCGAAAAAGAGTCTTAATCACCGGAGAGACGATTTGGCGGACGTTTTTGACCTCGCCTGAAGCCGAAATAATAACCGTACCGGGCGATAAAACCTTGTCATTGCCATACTTCTGCGTCATCGACAACGAATCCTTACCCGTAGGTATGTTGACGCCCAGAGTGCAGGCGAAATCCGAAGCAGCCTTTACTGCCTTGTACAGACGCGCATCCTCGCCATCATTGCGGCAAGGCCACATCCAATTGGCGCTCAACGAGACGCTTCGCAAGCCTTCTTTCATAGGCGCAAAAACGAGGTTAGTCAGCGCCTCGGCTATTGCCAGCACAGAACCTGCGGCAGGGTCAATCAGCGCCGCTTGTGGAGCATGACCTATAGAGGTTGCAATGCCTTCGCGACCGTGAAAATCAAGCGCCACAGCGCCGAAGTCGCTCAAAGGTAGCTGCAACTCGCCTTGACACTGCTGACGGGCGACACGACCGGTTACCGAGCGGTCAACCTTGTTAGTCAGCCAGTCTTTACAAGCTACGGCTTCGAGTTGAAGCACTTTCTCTACATATTGATTAATATGCAAATCTTGATCGTCTGAGGTATTTCTGTTGTATTTTAAGGGCGAAAATCTCGTCCTGACGGTATGGTCTGCCATAACTGTGCGCGGCGGCTTGCCAAACATGTATTCAAGCGGCATGTCAATAGGTTTGACGCCGTTGCTCTGTTTGAATATAAACTTCATGTCGCCCGTCGTCTCGCCTACGATGTACATTGGCGCACGTTCGCGCTCGGATATACGACGCACTCTCTCGCAGTCTTTTTCCTTGATTAGCAGCCCCATACGTTCCTGACTTTCGTTGCCTATTATTTCTTTAGCCGAAAGCGTCGGGTCGCCTATCGGCAATCGCGACATGTCGATAAATCCGCCGGTATTTTCGACTAACTCGGAGAGGCAGTTGAGGTGTCCGCCGGCGCCATGGTCGTGTATCGAAACTATAGGATTATCGCTTGATTCGGCTACGCTGCGGATAACGTTGGCTACACGCTTCTGCATCTCGGGATTGGCTCGCTGCACAGCGTTGAGTTCTATCCTGCCGGCATACTGACCGGTATCTACCGATGAGACGGCTCCTCCGCCCATGCCTATGCGATAATTGTCGCCTCCAAGCACAACTATCTTCTCGTGTGGGTGCGGATGACCTTTGATAGCGTGTCGGCGGTTGGCGTACCCTACGCCTCCTGCCAGCATTATAACCTTGTCGTAGGCGTATTTTTGGTCGTTCTCGGCGTACTCGAAAGTGAGCAGCGAACCGCAGATAAGGGGTTGTCCGAACTTGTTGCCGAAGTCGGATGCGCCGTTAGAGGCCTTGATAAGTATCTGTTCAGGAGTCTGATAGAGCCATTTGCGGGGTTCAAGGATTTCTTCCCACTCGCGACCTTTTTCCAATCGGGGATAAGAGGTCATATAGACGGCTGTGCCTGCGATGGGCAATGAAGCTGTGCCTCCGCCCAGACGGTCGCGTATCTCGCCTCCCGTGCCGGTCGAAGCGCCGTTGAAAGGCTCGACTGTAGTAGGGAAATTATGCGTTTCGGCTTTGAGCGAGAGGACGGTATGTATTTTCTTAGTAGCGTAATAGTCCGGTCTGTCGCCCGATAGCGGTGCGAACTGTTCGATTT
>JAITNE010000013.1 GCA_031290635.1 Tannerella sp.
AGAGCCTTCGCGGGCAGTCGTTTTGGTTAGTTGCTTACGGTTGTGACCGTCGGCGTCGACGATGAAAATATCCGCATTACTTTTGTTCTCGGTGATGCTGTAATACGTTATAGTATAGGCTACACGTCTTCCGTCGGGCGAGACGCTGAGGTTGCCAACCCGCCCGAACGCCCACAATACTTCAGGCGTCATCTGTCCGTTCTCGATTTTGACGTCCGGCTGTCCGATAAACGAAGCCGCCTGACTACTCGTATCTTTACTCTCTTTTACCCCATTACATGCCATCATTGCCGACATAATTATTACTGAAAAAATTTGTTTCATACTTGTATAAATTAGTGATTGATATTCGTTTAACCCCCTTTTTCTTTCAGAATACTTTCGATTACATGAGGGTAATGCAGGTATTCGAGTTGGTGAATTTTACGCTCTACATCGGCAGGCGTATCGGTGGGGAGCACCTCGCATCTTGCCTGAAAGACAATGTCGCCTTCATCGTAATGATTATCAACGTAATGAATCGTAATGCCCGACTGCTTTTCGTTAGCCGCCACAACTGCCTCATGGACATGATGCCCATACATTCCCTTGCCTCCGTATTTAGGCAGCAATGAGGGATGAATGTTCACTATCCTGTTTTGGTACGCATCAATGATTGCAGGCGGCAGGAGATACATGAACCCTGCAAGCGCGATGAAATCTATCTCGTAGCCTGCAAGCGTATGAAGCACATGCGTACTTTCGCGAAATTCGGCGTTAGGATGCGTTACAGACGGCACACCGAGACGTCGCGCACGCTCGTGAACGCAGGCTTCGCTGTTGTTCGACAACACAAGCGCAATCCTGACGTCTGTGTTCCCCTCGAAATATCGTATGATATTCTCGACGTTAGTGCCTGAACCTGAGGCAAATAGAGCTATTTTCTTCATTCTCTTTAAACCATATATTTTTGCACAGAAATCAAATTTTTGTGCACTTTTTAGTAAATTTCGCATAGAAAGTTTGTTCTATGTGCAAAAAAATTCGTTACTTTGCAGCCGCAAATATAGCAAATTATTTAGTATTAATTAAAATTTTTAGATTATGTCAGATGTAGCATCACGCGTAAAAGCAATTATCGTTGACAAGTTAAGTGTTGAAGAATCAGAAGTTACAGACGGAGCCAGTTTCACTAACGACCTTGGCGCCGATTCGCTCGACACAGTAGAGTTGATTATGGAGTTCGAGAAAGAGTTTAATCTCTCGATTCCGGATGATCAGGCAGAGAAGATTTCAACCGTAGGTGATTCCATAGCTTATATTGAAGCAGGTGGTAAGATTTAAAACTTTACAGGTATGGAACTGAAAAGAGTAGTAGTAACAGGTCTTGGCGCCATTACGCCATTAGGTAATAATGTTGCGGATACGTGGCATGCATTAATTAATGGTATAAGTGGAGCGGGGCCTATTACTCGCTTTGATACATCTAAGTCGAAGACGCAGTTTGCCTGCGAGGTTAAGAATTTTGACCCCTTGAATTATTTTGCCGACAGAAAGGAAGTCAGGAAGTGCGACATGTACACTCAGTACGCCATTGCTTCGGCGCAGGAAGCGGTAAAGGATTCGGGCATTGACGCCGAGAGCGTGAATAAAGACCGTGTAGGAGTCATCTATACATCCGGTATAGGCGGCATTCTTACTTTTCAGGAAGAAGTGCTTGAATACAACCCGGAGCGCGGTCCGCGATTCAATCCTTTCTTTATTCCCAAAATAATAGCGGACATATCGGCAGGGCTTATTTCCATTCGATATGGTTTCAGAGGACCTAACTTTGCGACCGTCTCGGCATGTGCTTCCTCTACTAACGCTATTGCGGACGCTTTCAACTATATCCGCTTGAATAAAGCCAGCGCGATATTAACGGGAGGCGCCGAAGCTCCTATCTCAGTAGCAGGCATCGGAGGATTTAATGCAATGAACGCGCTTTCGACACGCAATGATTCGCCACAGACGGCTTCACGTCCGTTCAGCGGCAGTCGCGATGGTTTCGTCATGGGCGAAGGAGGCGTATGCCTTGTGCTCGAAGAACTTGAACATGCCCTCAATAGAGGAGCTAAAATCTATGGCGAGGTGCTCGGTGCGGGAATGTCGGCCGACGCATATCATCTAACAGCTTCACATCCCGAAGGATTAGGAGCTATTCTGGTGATGCGAAATTCTCTCGAAGACGCTGAAATGTCGCCCGATGAAATCGACTATATCAACGTCCACGGCACATCAACACCGGTAGGCGACATCTCCGAAGTGAAAGCCATCAAGGAAGTTTTCGGAGAACATGCCTACAAAATGAACATCAGCTCCACGAAATCAATGACCGGCCACATGCTGGGCGCTACGGGAGCTTTAGAAGCTATGGCATGTACATTGTCTATTTACAACGATATTGTACCGCCAACTATCAATCATGCGGACGACGACCTCGACCCGGAGATTGACTATAAGATGAATTTTACCTTTAACAAGGCACAGAAAAGAACCGTTAACGCCGCTCTTTCCAATACTTTCGGATTTGGCGGTCATAATGCGAGTGTTATTATCAAAAAATTCAAAAACTAAGTGAGATTTCAATACATACGCAGCCGGATAAGGTTCTTTAGACTTAAAAACAAAGAGCCTTATCTTTCATTATTCAAAATTCTCGATTTCTATCCCGACAATCTCGATCTGTACGAACAGGCATTTATGCATCGTTCCATAGCTGTCAATCAGTCGGGAATACAGAATAACAACGAACGATTGGAGTTCCTTGGCGACGCAATTCTCAACACGATAATTTCCGACGTCGTCTTCAACTATTTCGCCGATAAACGCGAAGGCTTCCTAACGAATACTCGCTCTAAAATCGTTCAGCGTGATACACTTAATCAAGTAGCCCTCAAACTTGGTATAGACCAAATGGTTAGTTCCATGCCCTACGCTTCGTCTCATAATAAGTACATGTACGGCAATGCCCTCGAAGCATTGATAGGAGCGGTTTATATAGATAAGGGATACGTCGTCTGCCGCCATTTTGTGGAAGAGAGGATAGTTAAGCGCTTTATCTCGATTGACAAATTGGCAAGCCGTGAAGTGAACTTTAAGTCGCGCCTGCTTGAATGGGGACAGAAGGCGAGGATGAATATCGAATTTGACCTTGTCAAGACATTTGTTGACGATTGCGGTCGTCCGGTTTTTCAGACCGAAATAACGCTCGCTGGCAAGCCCTTAGGAAAAGGCACCGGAAGCACAAAAAAAGAATCGCAACAGCTTGCCGCCAAGACTGTCCTCAACAGGATACGCAAGGACAAGGATGTGAAGAGACTGATTGAAAGCCTTACTCCAAAAGAAACTTCGTAACATTTTTAATATAGATATACTATGAGACTCATAAAAAAATTAGTTGCCTGCATGGTTATTGCAGCAATGAGCGCAACGGCCTACGGAAGAGATTATCACGTATCCGTCAAGGGTAATGATGCAAATGACGGCTCCGAAACGACGCCGTTCCTGACAATCAACAAAGCGGCTCAAACAGCGCAGGCGGGCGATGTGATTACCGTTCATGCCGGCGTCTACCGCGAATGGATTAACCCGCTTTATGGTGGCGAAAGCGATACTAAACGCATCACCTATCGTGCGGCGGCGGGCGAGCAAGTCGAAATAAAAGGCTCGGAACGCATTAGCAAGTGGGAAAAAGTAAAAAAGACGGACGGCGTTTGGAAAGTGGTGATTCCCAACACTTTCTTCGGCGACTACAACCCTTATTCCGACTTGATTTATGGCGACTGGTTCTCAAGCCATGGTCGCAAGCATCACACCGGCGAGGTCTTCCTCAATAACAAGTCGCTCTACGAAAAGGAATCTCTGGAAAAAGTACTTACTTCGCCTGCCGATTCTACCAAGTACGACCCTGAAGGTGCGTCTTATACGTGGTATTGCGAGGTGGACGCCGAAAATACTACTATCTGGGCGAATTTTCACAAATTCAACCCTAATAAGGAATTAGTCGAGATAAGCCTGCGCCGCACTTGTTTCTATCCCGAAAAACCCGGCATTAACTATCTGATAATAAGCGGTTTTCATATCAGTCAGGCGGCAACGCAGTGGGGAGCGCCGACTGCCGAACAAATAGGTATGATTGCTACTCATTGGAACAAAGGCTGGATCATAGAAAACAACATCATCAGCAATTCCAAGTGTTCGGGCGTCACTCTGGGCAAAGAACGCGGCACAGGTCATAATGTATGGCTCAACGACCAGAGCTACGACGGCTCGCTGCATTATATCGAGGTAACATTCAGGACTTTACGCAACGGCTGGAACAAGGAAAATATCGGTTCGCACATCGTCCGCAACAACGAGATTTTCGCCTGCGAACAGACCGGTATCTGCGGCAGCATGGGAGCGGCTTTCAGTACAGTCGAAAACAATCATATCCACCATATCTGGACGAAACGTCAGTTTTCGGGAGCCGAGATTGGCGGGATTAAATTTCA
>JAITNE010000216.1 GCA_031290635.1 Tannerella sp.
GGTGAAACTTCTACGAGGTATTAGCTTCTCCGACGCTTCACGGATTGCCGTGTGAAAAATTTTTCCGCTTTTTCATCAATAATACATGCAAAATCAGTATCTTTGTGGTCTTAAACAAAAGAAATTTATGAAGATTGCTTTGATTGGATATGGAAAAATGGGGCATGCAATCGAACAGATTGCCGTGCAGCGAGGACACAGGATAGTCGTAACTATCGACGTCGATAATACCGACGAGTTCGGCTCGGATGCGTTCAGATCGGCCGATGTGGCGATAGAGTTTACTACGCCCGCAACTGCTTTCGACAACTGTCTGCGCTGCTTCGAGGCTAATGTGCCGGTCGTTTCGGGCACTACGGGCTGGACAGCCGGTATAGACGAGCTTAAACGGCTGTGCGAGCAGGAAAACAGGACGTTTTTCCATGCCTCAAACTATAGCGTCGGCGTGAATATCTTTTTTGCGCTCAACACTTTTCTGGCTAAGCTGATGAATCGCTTTCCCGCCTACGACGTCGGTCTGACGGAGGTACATCATATCCATAAACTCGACGCTCCAAGCGGTACGGCTATCACTGTTGCCGAGTCCATAGTACAAAATATAGACCGTAAAACGAAGTTTCAACTCTGCGAGGCCGGCGAACAGACTTCTGAGGACGACAATATCGTGCATATACAAGCATTGCGCGAAGGCGAAACGCCGGGCATCCATGAAGTGCGCTATGAATCCGAAGTTGACGGTATAACTATCAGGCACGATGCTAAAAGTCGCGCCGGATTTGCACTCGGAGCAGTGCTTGCCGCCGAATTTACCGTCGGCAAGAAAGGTTTCTTCGGAATGGACGACATGTTAAGCCCCCCTTAGTCCCCCCAAAGAGGGGATTGAGGTTTCCAATTTCTAATTTCTAACTTCTAATTTCTAATTTCTAACTTTATTAATATGAACAAATTCAAAAACGCAGATCGCAGCCGGCTGATTAACTTCGGTATATGGGCGGTAATCTTTATTCTGTTTTCGGTGTGGACAAGCAGCTGGTGGCTATTGCTCGGCATACTCGTCCCGGCCGACGTCTATCTGACGAAATTCATTCCATGGGGCGCATGGAAGAAGTCCAAGAACCCGCGAATCGCTTCTGTCCTCAACGGAATAGACGACCTGCTGTTCGCACTTGTAGCCGTTTATATAATCAATATATTCGTCTTTCAAAACTATCAGATACCGTCGTCTTCGCTCGAAAAATCCTTGCTGGTAGGCGACTTTCTCTTTGTCAGCAAGCTGAGTTACGGCCCGCGCATCCCGAATACGCCGATAGCTTTCCCGCTCGTTCAGAACACGCTGCCGTTTTTCAACTGCAAATCCTATTTAGACTGGCCTGATTGGGGATACAAGCGCGTCAAAGGCAACGGCTCCGTCCATCGCGACGACATCGTAGTATTCAACTTTCCGGCCGGCGATACCGTCGCCCTTAATCGGCAAAATACCGACTACTACACGCTTAAACATTATTACGGCGAAGCGGCTATACGCCTTAACAAGGCTGAGTACGGCGAAATAATCTACCGTCCGGTCGATAAGCGCGAAAACTACGTCAAACGCTGCGTAGGCATGCCGGGCGATTCGCTGCAGATAATCGACAATCAGGTCTATATCGACGGCAAAATCCTTCCGAACAAGAGTAACGTGCAGTTCGTCTATTATGTCGAGACCGACGGTACGCTTATTAAGGACGAGATATTTCGACGTATGAAGGTGAGCCTTGAAGACCGCAAGTTTGAGACCGAAAAGGATTTACTGTCATACCTTGGATTCAGAACTAATTCCGACGGCAGATTTAATCCCGTCTATAAACTTCCTCTGACCGTCGAAGCCTGCAATATTCTGAAGAAAATGCCTTCCGTAAAGAACATAAAGATTGAGCCGGATAATGTTTTAGGAAACGACGCCTATTATCCGCCGGACTATCCGACCGGCTGGACGCGCGATAACTATGGTCCGATCTGGATTCCAAGCAAAGGCGCTACCATCACGCTCGACGAACGCAACCTGGCGCTCTATCAACGCTGTATCCGCAACTATGAGAACAATACCCTCGAAGTACGCGCCGACGGAACCGTCCTTATCAACGGACAGGAGACTGCAAGCTATACCTTCAAGTACGACTATTACTGGATGATGGGCGACAACCGGCATCTGAGCGCCGATAGCCGTTCGTGGGGATTCGTGCCCGAAGACCATATAGTCGGTAAACCCATAATGGTTTGGCTGTCGATAGATAAAGACCACAACCTCTTCAACGGCGGCATCCGCTGGAGCCGCATGTTTCGCTTTGCGGACTCATTTAACTGAAATATTTACACACAGATGAAGCAGGCTCTCAGATATATTGTTTTCGTTCTTGCTGCAATAACCGTAGTTGTTGCAGTACGCTTGTTTCTGCTCGGTTCTTACCATATAAAAAGTAACCATTTCAGCGACTCAATCAGTACGGGAGACAGAATTTTAGTCAACAAACTGAAAACAGACGGCAACCCCGGCAGAGGTCGACTGATACTCTACAGTAGTCCGCTGAAGAGCGACGAAGCTTCGCCGCCGTTGTTTGCAGGCCGCGTCGTAGGGATGCCCGGCGACGTCATACAGACAGGACTTGACGGGTTTCGCGTCAACGGTAAAATCATCGCTGATGCAAAGATGACCAGGTCGTTGTTTCGCGTCCGCAAAGACGTCAAACGTAATTTGTTGGACGCTATGGACGCCTTGCATATTCCCTTGCGAAACGTCGCCGAAGATGCGGTGAACATAACCCTGAGCATGAGTATCCGTGAGAAAAACCTGCTTATGACGAATCTTGACAAGGTTATTTCTGTGGATATGATTGAAAGCAAGGATACGACTTACAGTTTTGTGATACCCCGCAAAGGTCATAGTCTGGTTATCAATTCAACCTCGCTGATTTCTTGCAAGGAAGCCTTGACTGATGAGGGCGGAACGGCTGTAAAGATACTCGACGGCAAACTCTTTATCAATGGCGTGGAACAACATTCGTTTCACTTCAATCGTGATTATTACTGGGTATTGTCGGAAGATGAAACCGGCGGAATCGATTCGCGCCACTTGGGTCTTATCCCTAAAGACCATATCATAGGCAATATGTGGTTCTGCTGGTTTAGTCGCAATCCCGCGCACCGCTGGAAAAAAATCAAATGAAAGGCAACTATGAATGAGGTGATAATAGAGAAACTGAAAGTTCTGGCTGAATCGGCGAAGTATGACGTGTCGTGCGCTTCGAGCGGAACAGTAAGAGGTAATAAATCGGGCGGTCTCGGCAACACCGTCGGAGGGATGGGTATCTGCCACAGTTTTACCGAAGACGGTCGCTGTATTTCGCTGCTCAAAATCATGCTTACAAACAACTGTATCTATGATTGCGCCTACTGCATCAACCGCCGGAGCAATGACCGCCAACGCGCTACCTTCGCCGTCAGCGAACTCGTAGAACTGACTGTTGAGTTCTATCGCCGTAATTATATAGAAGGACTGTTTCTGAGTTCCGGCGTAGTGCGCAACCCCGACTATACTATGGAACGAATGGTGCGCGTCGTCAAGGACTTGCGCACCGTTCACCGTTTCAACGGCTATATTCATCTGAAAAGTATTCCCGGATGCAGTCGCGAGTTAGTCAACGAAGGCGGACTTTATGCCGACCGTATGAGCGTAAACCTTGAGATTCCTAACGAACAAAACCTCAAAATGCTTGCTCCCGAAAAGGATTTCCAAAGCGTTTTCACTCCGATGAGGTTTATTCAGCAAGGTATGTTGCAGAGTTTGGAAGAACGTCGCAAGTTTCGCCATGCTCCCCGCTTCGTCCCTGCCGGTCAAAGCACTCAGATGATTGTGGGTGCAACGCCTGAAAGCGACAAAACCATACTCGACATCTCGTCGGCTCTGTATCGTCGTCCGAGCATGAAGCGCGTCTATTATTCCGGCTTTATTCCGGTTAATGCTTATGACAAACGGCTTCCGGCTTTGCAACAAGCGCCCTTGGTTCGCGAAAACCGACTTTATCAGGCCGATTGGCTGATGCGCTTCTACGAGTTTCGCGCCGACGAAATCGTTGACGACCGCAATCCTAATCTCGACCTCGAAATCGACCCTAAATTAGCGTATGCGCTGAAGCATCCCGAATGTTTTCCGGTGGACGTCAATACCGCCGATTACCAAATGATTCTGCGAGTGCCCGGCATAGGGGTCAAGTCGGCTAAACTGATAATCGCGGCGCGACGCTTCGGCCGACTTACAGGCGAACAACTCCGCAAAATAGGTATTGTGATGAAAAAAGCGCAATACTTCATCACTTGCCGCGAGCTGCCCGTTCACACCGTCAATGAGGTTACGCCGGAATATATTCGCCGCGTGCTGACCGAGCCTCGCAAGAAGAAAATGATACACGATACACAACTAAGTTTGAATTTCACATGACTGTTTTTTTTTATGACAAGACTTTTGAGGGATTGTTGAGCGCCGTTTTCGATGCTTACGACTTGAAACTTTTTCCCGAACGATTACTGCCGGAGGGTGTAATCATGCCGCTGTTCACGGACTTTAGTCATACGGTCGTTACGGACAGCCTTCGCTCGAAGCGTGTGTGGAAAGGTCTGCGGGGGAAGTTGGAACAAAACATCTGCAATATGCTGTCGTACGTATGGCTGTCGGAACTCGAAGGTAGCGACGAACTGCTGTTTCGCTATATCTGCAAAGCTTTCAATACCGACAAAAACATCTCATACAACTTTGGTGACGACGATATTCCGGAAGTACGAAAAATAGCTCGTAAAGTAGCGCATGAAGCTATGTATATAAAGCAGTTTGTACGTTTCCAGAAAGCCGCCGACGATGTTTTCTTCGCTCCTGTCCGACCGGTCTATAATGCTTTGCCGCTGACTGTAGATCATTTCACCGACCGCTTTGCCGACCAGCAGTGGGTAGTGTACGACCTGCGCCGCCGCTACGGTTACTACTACGACCTGCACGTAACGAAAGAGATTACTTTCGCTGATGACGACCACCTTTTGAGTGGTAAATTAGACGAATCGCTTATGGCCTCCGACGAGAAACTTTTTCAAAATCTTTGGCGAGGATACTTCAAGGCTATGACCATCAAGGAACGCATCAACCCGCGCCTGCATCGCCATAACCTCCCTGCGCGCTTCTGGAATCTCCTGACGGAAAAACAAGTTAATTGTTAACCCGTCATTGTGAGTCCACATAAAAATTCAAATAATGGGAAATGACTTCGTGTTAATTCGTGCCATTCGTGGACAACTTCTTAACTTATGCTACTTTCAACCGCTTATCTTGCACCGATTCAGTATTATACCAAGCTTGCAGCTTGCGACCTCGTCAGCATTGAGATATATGAAAACTATCCCAAGCAGACCTACCGCAACCGTTGTCATATTGCCGGAGCTAACGGGCTGCAAGCCTTAACCGTGCCTGTAGAGAAGCCTGCGTCGCCCAAATGCCTGACCCGCGACATACGCATCTCCGAGCATGGCAATTGGCGGCATCTACATTGGAATGCGCTTGTTTCGGCCTATAACCTTAGCCCATTCTTCGAGTACTATGCCGACGACTTCCGACCGTTCTACGAGCACAAGTATATCTACCTTATTGATTTCAACCACGAACTGCAATCCTTGATATGCAA
>JAITNE010000225.1 GCA_031290635.1 Tannerella sp.
CTTGGCTGTTCACTCATACGAACACGCCAAGGTTTTTTTATAGCTAAGGTTTTCCGGTAATGAGGGGACATTTGTTGCTATGGCTAAGCGGTCGGAGTCGGATTCGAGGGCGATGATGCGCAGGCGGGGTCTGACAAATGCAAGCATCAAAGGATATTCGCCATAACCGACGTTGCGGATTTCGACCTCTCCTTCTTCCGGCATCCGCTCTATCTCGGCTGCAAAATTGCGGTTGCGACGCAGACTGCGACGCACGGCACGCTCTACCGTAGGACCCTTATAGAGGTAATTGTGAATGACTTTATCCGCGTAATACTCCGGCGTTTCTATCGTCCGGCGCAACGTCGCGTATTCGGCCTGATAATAATGTCGCACCTCGCGAGAACGGGCGGGATAAGGAGTGGCAAAACGCGGGTCGTCGGGAGTGATACGCGGCATGACCTGAATATGTATCTGTCCGCGGCGAAGCATAAAGTCGTTCTTGGGCAGCACGTGTCCGGCGCCATGAATAAGGACAGGTATAAGGTCGAGCCGCAGTTGCTCGGCAAGGTAGAACGCACCCCTGTGGAAACGCAGGATAGAGCAGTCGTCCGAGCGAGTGCCTTCGGGGAAAACAACTATCGAGTAACCGCGCTCTACAGCCCCTCGCAACCGGTCGATAGCCTGCTCGACGCCGTCGGAAACGGGATAGTAATCGGCATAACGAATCAGTCGTCCGTAGAACGGCGAGTTCCACACCCAATCGTTAGTAAGGATGATAAGCTTCGGAGTCAACATCATCACACACATCAGGTCGAGGTGCGACTGATGATTGCAGATGATTACTCCCGGACGGGCGAATGTCTCACCCGACAGATTGAGGAAAGTAGTGCGTACCTGCGGGAAATGAAAAATGAAATAACGAGCTATGCCGTTAAGCAAGCGATGATATAGAACTTTTGCTCGCGAGCTTGCATTTGCTTTTACTTTGGCGTCCGACCTTGACCGTGCTTTTGACATTGCATTTGCTATAAAAAATCCTACGACAGTTATTGTCAGGCTTATTATAAGGAATAGCACAAAGGCATAAACCATGCAGAGCAGGTTGCGCAGGGTTACGGGGACTATGCGCTTGCGTCCTTTCTTCATCGTCAGCAGCCGGAACAGCAGCGATGGGAAAATGTACGACATGACGACGACCGAAAACATCCCTATCAGCGTTACCTGAGCCAGCGAGCGCAAAGCCGGATGTTCGGCGAATATCAGCATCCCCATCCCTGTGAGCATTATCAGCGCCGACATGGAGATGCTTTTCTTGTAGGACGCCAGCATCTTGCGACCGTAAGCATACTCGTACATCAAGCCTTCGGTCATAAATATCGTATAGTCGTCGCCTTGTCCGAAGATAAAGGTCGCCAGAATAATATTGACTATGTTGAAGCGAATGTCGCAGATATTCATCATCCCCAGAATCCAAATCCAGCTCAACGCCAAAGGTGTAAAGGCGATAAGGCTTAGTTCGAGCCGTCCCATCGAAAATATCAGAAAAGAAAATACTATCAAGCCGCAAACGAATAACACGTAGTTGAAGTTGTCCGACAGGGAAGAGACCATACGGCGAGTGATTGAGCCGGCGTCAAAAGCGATGGAGGCGGACGCGGCTGCTTGCTCTTGGGCGGGGTTGTTCAGCGTTGCTTCCACTGCCTGAGCGTCCTCTCTATCGATATAAAGCATGTTCACAACCATCGCCCTGTCTTCTTTTTCTATCAGATAGTTTTTCGCCAACATCTTCCTGACCGGCTCGAAGTGGGAGGCTTCGACTACAGCCCATTTCTTCAAAAGAATTTCTTCAAAAGAACTGAAAGCTTCCGGGCGAAATCCTGCGGCGGCGGCTTCGTCACGCAAGGCAAACAGGAGGCTGTCGCGGCGCGGTTGCCAGAAATCTTCCCAGAGTTTCAACTTGAGGGATTGCATCTCAAGCGAAGGATAAAAGCAGCCCACGCCGCCGACCTGATGTACTAATCCGCTGTCGAGCAAAGCGCGTACTTGCGGCATGTTGTGTTCGTTATTGCGCAGAGCGTCGTCGAGAGTGCGACCTTCAGAGACGTAATACATCAGATGTCGCTCGTTGCTGAGCAATCCGCTCATCTTGTTGAACGAGGCTCGTTGTTCGTCGGTCATGTAATTGATTTTCTGCATGTCGGTTTCAAAGCGCGAGCCGCCGCTGTAAAAGCCGAAAATAAGGGTCAGCAGCAGAATGGCGGACACTATCAGGCGGTTATTCTCGAAAGGAATCCCGGCGAGTTTGTCGGACCATGATTTGCGCTCAACCGAAGAAGCAGAAGAAGCCGTTTCCAAAGAAAAAGAAGAATCAATCAAATGCGGCAGGAAGAACAGTACGAAGAATATTGTACACAGCAGCAGCAGAGAGGCAAACAGTCCGAGGTCGCTCATTGCGTTCGAGCCGATAAAGACAAGGCTGAGGAAAGCTCCGACGGTAGTTATATTGCCGATAGTCAGCGGCTCGATGATGTCTTTTATCACGCGGCGGGACGAGCCGGCGTGTTTGTGATGTTCAAGGAAATGCAGGGGATAGTTGATAGCGATGCCGAACATTATCGAACTGATTCCGATGGCGATGACGGACACTTCGCCGCGTATCATGTAGAGCAGGGCTGCGGCAAACAATCCTCCGAAAGCTACCGACGCGAAAATCAGCAGTATCTTCCTGCCGCTGCGAAACGAATATATCAGCAAGACGAGCATGATGATTACTGCCAGAGAAACCGAAAACATTGTGTCGGCTTTAATCCTTCGCGAGTTGGACAGTCCTATTTCGGAGGCGCCGAAACAGGAGATTTTCACGTCCTTGAAGTCGCTTTCAGTACGGGCTATAATCGTCTGTAAGGAATCCAGAAAGACCTCGTTCTGCGCGGTTTCGCTGGCCGGAATGCTGCAATCGATAAATATCAGCGCTTCGCCGTCGCGAGTAAAAAGATGGTCTTCATAGAGTTCAAAACTGTTGCCGGCGCTAAAGTCCCGCAGCTGCCGCATCAGTCCGGAGCCAAGTTGCAGCGGGTCGGCAAGCAGATTGTTGCGCACAATCAAACCGGCGGACGAAGAGAGGATTTGCAGGTTAGCTTCCAGTTGCTGTCTGATATTGTTACGCGCAAGCAGGGCGTCGATGCGCTGATAGTCGTCCTTGTCAAGAAAATACGGCATGTTGGCGATAACAAACGAGGAAACAGCCATCATATCTTCGGGATGAATCGTATGGAAAACGCTCTCAATCGGAGACGAAGCCGAAGCCGTCGATGAAACCATCTCATCCGTCAATCTTTCGGCGAGCGCATCCGCCGCCGTTATCTGCATCTCCCTCGTTGCATCGTCCGTTTGCGCAGCATCCTTCGCTTGCGCAGCATCCTTCGCCGCTACATACACAATTATTTTGTTTGATGAAGCGACTAATCCATAGGCTTCATTTATACGTTGATTCTCTTTATTTTCGGGCAGGAAGCGCGAAATATCCTCCTGAAAACGGATATGCAGGGCGGCATAAACCGCAACTGCCGTCAAGACGGTCAGGATACAGAACAAAAAAGTTTTACGCGAAGAAAAATAATCGTACACAGAGAGAAAAAACCGTGTCATTCAGGATTTGTTTTTCCTTGCCAATGCCTTTTCCTGCAACGTCAGCCGAGGTTTTTTAGGATACAGACGGTAATACAACAGCGAAGGATAGCCGTAAACTATCGCTAAAGGTATCAGGATGATATTCAGCGCCGTGATGCGAAGAAAATCCACCACCGGCCTGAAGTGCGAAACGCGCTTGTCCTTCGGAGGATAATAAACGTGCACAGGGACAGTAATGAAGCGGAAACCGCGCCATGCACAGCGCACCAGCAACTCAAATTCGGCAGCGTAGCCTCGGCAAAAGGGGTACATCTCGCTCATGGCAAAAAGCGGATAGTAGCGATAACCGTTTTGAGTATCACGCAGCCGGCGCCAGGTAAACACCGTAAACCAGAAATTTGAAAAACTGTTGGCAAAAGTATTCTTCGCCGGCATATCGCCTTCGATTATACGCTGACCGACTATCACAGCTTGAGGATGCTCTTTGATTAAAGGCAAGAACTCTGCGATCTCCTCAACCGAATGCTGACCGTCGGCGTCTAAAGTAATAGCCCCCCGATAAAAAGACTCCGCGCAATAGAAGCCCTTGCGCAAGGCGTAACCTTTACCGCGATTTCTGCGATACGAGATGATTTCAACCCCGCCGCGCTCATAAGGTTTCAATATCTCGGTAGTCCCGTCGGTCGAGCCGTCGTTGACGATCACTACTTGACCCGTCCTTTCCCAGACGTCGTCGACAACTGCTTTCACCGTACCCACATTATTGTAGGTCGGAATGATTACGCAGGTAAGTCCTAAATCCAATTCTTTCGAAGTGTCAATGTTGTTTGTTAAAGTTTCCATTTTGTTTGTTGTTATAAATTATTTTATTGTTATAAATTCGACCGCAAAGATACAAATATATTCTGACAATCAGGAAAAATGAACGGAAGAAAAATATTCATCAACAGAAAATATTTTCGTCGAAATGTTTCTTTTGTAAAATAAATACGTATCTTTGCGGCCATAAACAACGGTAAAGTCATTAGTATGATAAAAAAGACATGTCACAAGGAGGATTTCAACTCCGATAGCAAGGCAGTTTCCAACGCGGATTTCAACGCAATCGGAAGCTATAGAACCCAACTTCAGTTGGGCGACTTCCTTGTGTTGCTAATGGCCGACTTCCCTGTATTACTAGAGAGAGATGAAGGTCTTCTTGTAACTTATTACAAAACAGCGATTTAAATATAATTTCAGTCTTATGGGGTACGACTTGGGGTGCATCTGAAACCTCTGTTTTGACTGCCCGTGTCTATCCATTGTCTGCATAAAACTCGCGGCAAAGGTACGAATTTTTTTTGAAAAAACAAACTTTTTGAATATTAATTATTTGCGTCAGTGCAAGGTGCAAGCTATATATATACATATATACTTGCACCTTGCACTACGTTTTTGACTTATCCTAAAGAAACTTTACAAACATTTTGATTTCTCCCCCTAAAATCCCCTCAAAAATTTTTTTTCTTCCGGTAAAACCCCTTATTTTATATCAAAATCGCCCTGTTTTAGCCCGTTTTTTGCTCATTTTTCATGACATTGCAGCGTATTACGTTTATTATCAGATATTTATGCTTCCTCTAAAAATATGATGTTTTTTTTGCCGGATTTTCTCTTTTCTTCCCGTTTTTAAAACTGCATAAATAGTTGTTTATTAGATAATTAATACTATTCAGGTCAATGTTGAAATGTTAAAAATGCCCCTAAAATACATCAGTTATGAATTTGGGTTTTCCCGATGGAGTACTTTTGCGGAAATTTTTTAACAATTTATCATATGGAAGTAATAACAATAGATTCGCAGGCATACAAAGAATTAATGGCCAAAGTCAATATGATTGCCAAGTTTGTAACTGCTATTGAAAGCAAAACGGAGGAACAGCCGGAGGACGGCTGGGTAGACAGCTACGAAGTCTGTACTTTCCTCAAAATCAGTACCCGCACTCTGCAACGGTTACGTGTCGGGGGCGTCATCAATTATTCCCGGATTAGAGGGAAAAGTTTCTACCGAATCAGTGAACTGCAACGTTTATTGCAGGATAACATCATTCGCCGCAGCGAGGAACATATTCAGGACTTAATTAAAAACTACCAACTTCATGCTGAAAAAAGACGAATTATTAAGACGTACAAGTAACGGTTTGGATGTATTCAAACATTATATTCCGGGACAGTGGCGGGTCGGGCATAACTTCCTGAACCCGCTTTACGAAGACCGCAAAGCGTCGTGCAATATCTATTTCGACCGCCGAAGCGGTTGTTACCGGATGAAAGACTTCGGCAACGACGCCTGTAGCGGCGACTGCTTTGATACGGTCGGGAAGTTGAAAAACCTGAATTGCAGCAACTCAAAGGATTTTGTTGAAATTTTGGGAATCATCAATAATGATTTGCATTTGGGTTTGGATGATGACGATGTCAGTCCGCTTGTCGTTTCTGTTTCGCCAAGACCTCTAAGAGAATTCAAACCCATCCCACTTCCTCAACCTGAACCCCCGAAAAAGGCAAAACCCTGTTCCACTATCCAACAATCCTTTTCGGCAAAAGAAACGGAGTTTTGGCGGCAATACGGCATCACGCCCGAAACCTTGAAA
>JAITNE010000147.1 GCA_031290635.1 Tannerella sp.
TTGCAGTTTATGAACGCAGGTAAACCGCAGGCTGCCGTGCCGACGACCGTCCATTGCGACCACCTTATTCAAGCGGATCTGGGCGCTAAGACCGACATTGAGACGGCTACAACCGGCAACCGCGAAGTGTATGACTTCCTCAAAACGGTCTCTAACAAGTTCGGCATCGGATTCTGGAAACCCGGCGCAGGCATTATTCATCAGGTCGTGCTTGAGAACTACGCTTTTCCCGGCGGCATGATGATTGGCACGGATTCTCATACGCCTAACGCAGGCGGTCTGGGGATGATTGCAATCGGTGTGGGAGGCGCCGACGCCGTTGATGTGATGAGCGGTATGGAATGGGAATTGAAGATGCCGCGACTGATTGGCGTCCGGCTGACAGGTAAATTGAGCGGCTGGGCTGCACCTAAAGACGTTATCCTCAAACTCGCGGGCATACTGACGGTTAAAGGCGGAACTAATGCCATCATCGAATACTTCGGCGAAGGCGCGGCGTCGCTCTCGGCTACCGGCAAGGCTACTATCTGCAATATGGGCGCTGAAGTAGGGGCTACAACCTCAATATTTCCGTTCGATAAGAATATCGCGGATTATCTGCGACTTACAGGACGCGAAACGGTAGCCGAACGGGCTGAAAAAATCTTTGCCGACCTGCAAGCCGACGCCGAAGTTATAGCTGCGCCGGAGAAATATTACGACCGCGTAATCGAAATAAACCTTTCGGAATTAGAGCCTTACATCAACGGCCCTTTCACCCCTGACGCCGCAACTCCTATCTCGGAGTTTGCCGCACGAGTACGCGAAAACGACTATCCGCAGACGGTAGAAGTGGGTTTGATAGGCTCATGTACTAACTCGTCGTATCAGGATTTGAGTAGAGCGGCTTCGATTGTGCGTCAGGCCGTCGAAGATGATATCCCCGTCAAGGCGTCGCTGATTATCAATCCCGGTTCGGAACAAATCCGCTATACAGCCGAGCGCGACGGTATTATCGGCGACTTCGAGCGTGTCGGCGCACTGATTATGGCTAACGCCTGCGGTCCCTGTATAGGACAGTGGAAGCGTCATACCGACGACAATACGCGCAAAAACTCTATTGTAACCTCGTTCAATCGCAATTTTGCCAAACGCGCCGACGGTAATCCCAATACTTACGCTTTCGTGGCTTCACCGGAACTGACAATGGCGTTGACGATAGCAGGAAGCCTCACTTTCAATCCCTTAAAAGACAAACTGCAAACTGCCGACGGACGCGAGGTATTGCTCCGCGAGCCGCAGGGCAGCGATTTTCCTCCGCAAGGGTTTGCGGTCGAGGACAGTGGCTATATAGCTCCTGCGACAGGGCTTGATCTTGTCGAGGTATCTATTGATCCGCAGTCGTCGAGGCTTCAAGTATTGCAGCCATTCAAGTCGCCACTTGCAGGAGAGTTGGAGAATATGCCTTTGCTAATCAAGACTGCCGGAAAATGTACTACCGACCATATTTCGATGGCAGGTAGCTGGTTGCGCTATCGCGGTCATCTTGAGAATATCTCCGACAATCTGCTGATGGGAGCTGTGAATGCTTTCAACGGTAAGACTAATGAGACGCTGAGTCAGCTGACTAAAACGTACGACACTGTTTCGGGCGTAGCCAAAGGCTATAAAGCGCAGGGGATATCATCAATTGTCGTCGCTGAAGAGAATTACGGCGAAGGCTCTTCCCGTGAGCATGCCGCCATGGAGCCGCGATTTCTGAACGTGAAGGCTATTCTCGCCAAGAGTTTCGCCCGCATCCACGAAACTAACCTTAAGAAACAAGGTATGCTTGCGCTCACTTTTGCCGACAAGAACGACTATGACCGTATCCGTGAAGACGACCGTATAACTATCGCCGGCACAGAGAATTTCTGTCCGGGCAGTCCGCTTACGGCAACAGTTCTGCATTCCGATGGCGCGAAAGAATCATTCACCGTCAATCACACTTTCAACGAATTGCAAATTAAATGGTACAAAGCCGGAAGTGCGCTTAATAATTTGAAATGAATGATACAAGCACAAGTCAATTATTACAATGCCTTGCAGCAGCCGGATAAACAAATCATACAGATAGCTGCGCTGCACGCCAACGGCATCACTGCATTTGAATTACAGAAGTATCTTTTGCCGTCCGTCATCGACCAGAATATTATTGCGGATGCGATGGAGGCAGCTGTAGAGAACGGTTTGTTTACATCCGTCAATATCGCTAATCCTTACTATTACGTCGATGTGGATTTTATGGTCGAGATTATTCCTGACTTTACCGGATTTGACGAGGTGTGGAACAAAATGCTTAAGGATGAATATTTCCAGTGGGGTAAGAACGACAAGACTGCGTTCCGCAACTGTATCTATTCACTTCTGTATCATCCCAAGAAATATGCCGAGCACGAGAGGTTTTTCCGGCAGTCCTACCAGCCGACTATGTACAGCAGGTATGAGTTGCTTGTTATGAATCCGAAGTACGAGCAGTTTCTGTCGGGTATATCTCAAGAAGTAGTCTTTGAAGTTTTGCAAAAGATGGCTGACAGTCAGCCGGACAATCTTATGCCGGTAGCCGTAACCCGACAGATTATTCGGAAGACCCTTGCGGCGTGTAAGATTGACGAGCAATCGTTGCTGAATTTGCTGGATCAGAAATATTTCTTGTTACATGGCGATTATGAGAAGGCTATTGAGTACTCCGACGAGGAGCAGGCGCTTGAAATTACGGCTTATGCGGCGATAACTGCCGGTGATGTGCAGGAGGCGTTGAACTTGTTTAGACAAGCGTTGACAATCCGGAACAAAGACCTCCGTCACAAGCTTTTGCTACCCGTGCACTCGTGTTATTCGATGTTGTATTATCTTGCGGCATTGTTCAGCATTGATTCGCAGACTGCGCTTCCGGTTTTCAGGAAGATACATCAGTGGATGATTTCAGGTAAAACGAAATACAGCACTGCGGTTATGACCGATTTCAGCCCTGTGATATACTTCGCCGTGAACGACAAAAGGGAATTATACGAGCAGACAATCAAGACCATGACGGAGTTAATAAGCAAGCATGATATTAACGTTTCGGTTTTGTCGTATATCGTAATCATCTATTTATCCGGCGAAAAGCCAAGCTGTGATAAGGAGCGGCTGACGGATATTGCGCGCAAAGCCTGCGATAGCGATTGCCGGATACTTGCTTACGAGGCGCTTTACGTGATGAAGCAGGTCGTAGATTCGCCGGTCATCGACAAATTGTTTAATCAGCTGGCTGAGGAGCTTGGATATGAGCCTGTACTGTCGAAGATTATCCGGCAGGCGAGCTGGGAGAAATCGCTCAACATGCTGATGGGCGTCAAGAACGACGGCGTCAGGGAGAATATCGAGCAGAACATACGTATGGCATACATTTTCAAGCCGAAGGAGGGCGTGATTGTACCTGTTGTACAAAAGCGTCAGACTAAGGGATGGTCGATTCTGAAGTATATCAAGATTGATTCTTTCCGGAACGCCGATATTGAGGGGATGAGCGTACAGGATATAAGGATAGCCGGCAAGATGAAGAAGGTCGCTTACTCGCATTCGGGTGACGGGCAGAATTATCAGTTTACGGAAGAAGTATTTACGGCGCTGGTAGGTCATCCTTACGTATTCAGGATTGATGAGCAGAAGGTGGAAAGTCAGGTTGAGTTTGTGGCGGCTCAACCTGTGGTGTCGGTAAGGAAATCCGGGAAAGGATACTCTATTTCGACGAATCTGAGACGTAGCGACAAGAGTGTTTACGTCGAGAAGGAGACTCCGAACCGCTATCGCGTCTATGATTTAAGCCGTCGTCAGCAGCAGATTCTGGCTATTATCAATGCACAATCCATAATTGTACCTCCCGAAGGCAAGGATAAGCTGGCAGAATTGCTTGGCATGTTCAGCGTCGAAGGAATTACGGTTCGTTCTACCTTAAAGGCGTCTTATAAACTGTAACCCCCCCCTGTTATCCCCCCAAATACATTAATATTATTCACATCAAACACAAATTCAATTATGAAGATAACAAAAGAAAACAATAAATTACTTGTCCCCGACGACCTCACAGTCCCTTTTATTGAAGGCGACGGCGTCGGGCGCGAAATCACAGCCGTCAACCGCGCTGTTGTCAACGCCGCGGTCGCGAAGGCTTACGGCGGAAAGCGTTCCATAGAGTGGAAAGAAGTTCTTGCGGGCGGCAAAGCCTTTGAGCAGACCGGCAACCGGCTTCCCGACGACACCCTGAACGTCTTCCGCGAATATCTTATCGGACTCAAGGGGCCGCTCACTACGCCCGTCGGCGAGGGAATCCGTTCCCTCAACGTCGCCATGCGTCAGATGCTCGACCTTTACGTCTGTTTACGCCCGGTACGCTGGTTTCGCGGCGTCGTGTCTCCGATTAAGGAGCCGCAGAACGTCAACATGACGATATTCCGCGAGAACACCGAAGACATCTATGCCGGCATCGAGTGGCAACAAGGCACTCCCGAAGCCGCACGTCTGCTTCGATTCCTCAAAGACGAGATGGGCGTGAAGAACATCCGTTTCGAGGACACCTCCGCCTTTGGTATCAAGCCCGTATCTGTTGAGGGCACTGAGCGACTTGTCCGCGCGGCCATCGAGTACGCGCTCGCAAACTCCCTGCGCACGGTTACGCTTGTCCACAAGGGCAACATTATGAAGTTCACCGAAGGCGGATTCAAGCGATGGGGCTACGAGCTTGCCACGCGCGAATACGCCCGACAGCTATCCGAGGGCACGCTCGTCATCAACGATTGCATCGCCGACGCTTTCCTGCAAAACACCCTGCTCACCCCGGAGCGCTACCAGGTCATTGCCACGCTCAACCTCAACGGCGATTACATCTCCGACCAGCTTGCAGCCATGGTAGGCGGCATCGGCATCGCGCCCGGCGCAAACATCAACTACCTCACCGGACACGCAATTTTCGAAGCCACGCACGGCACTGCGCCCGACATCGCCGGACGCGACCTTGCCAACCCCTCCTCGCTGCTGCTTTCGTCCGTTATGATGCTCGAATACATCGGATGGAACGAAGCCGCAGCCATTATTACAGCCGCCATGGACGAAGCATTCCTCAACGGCAACGCAACCGCAGACCTTGCACGCTTTATGCCCGGCGGCAAGTCCTTGAGCACAGCACAATTCGGGCGTCATTTACAGTCAATAATCAATTAAAAATCAATCGAAATGAAAAAGGAATACTTAATTTACAAACTCTCGGAGTCCGTAAAGACTACCAGCAAGATCGACAAGGAACTCTTCGCCAAATACAACGTAAAACGCGGTCTGCGTAACGAAGACGGCACCGGCGTACTCGTCGGACTCACCCAGATAGGCAACGTAGTCGGTTACGAGCGCCTGCCCGAAGGCGGCCTCAAAGCCATCCCCGGCAAACTCTTCTATCGCGGCTACGACGTCGAAGACATCGTCCACGACCTTATCAGGGAAAAACGCTACGGCTTTGAAGAAGTCGCTTACCTCATGCTGTCCGGAAGCCTGCCCGACAAGGAAGAACTCAGCAACTTCCGTGAACTCATCAACGACAACATGCCCCTCGAACAGAAAACCAAGATGAACATCATCGACCTCGAAGGCCAGAACATCATGAACACCCTCGCACGCTGCGTACTCGAAATGTACAACTTCGACCTCAACCCCGACGACACATCCCCCGAAAACCTCATGCGGCAGTCCATACAGCTCATCTCACGCTTCCCCGCAATCATCGCCTACGCCTATAACATACTGCGCCACAGCTCGCAGGGGCAGTCGCTACACATTCACCACCCCCTCGAAAACCTCACCCTCGCCGAAAACTTCCTCCACATGCTCAAGCACACCTACACCCAGCTTGAAGCCCGCACACTCGACCTGCTGCTCGTCCTGCAAGCAGAGCACGGCGGCGGTAACAACTCCACCTTCACCGTCCGCGTAACCAGCTCCACCGGCACCGACACCTATTCATCCATCGCAGCAGGCATCGGCTCCCTGAAGGGACCACTCCACGGCGGCGCAAACATCCAGGTCGTGGACATGTTTAACCACCTCAAGACAAACATCAAGGACTGGACTGACGTCAAGGAAATCGACCTCTATTTCCAGCGGATGCTCAACAAGGAAGTTTACAACCGCACCGGCCTCATCTACGGCATCGGCCACGCGGTTTACACCATATCCGACCCCCGCGCTATCCTCCTCAAGGAATTAGCCCGCGACCTGGCAAAAGAAAAAGGACGCATCGAAGAATTCACCTTCCTCGAGCTGCTCGAAGAACGCGCCATCTCCTCGTTCTACACCTTCAAAGGCGCCCGTAAAAGCGTATCCTCGAACATCGACTTCTATTCCGGCTTCGTTTACGAGATGATAGGCCTGCCGGAGGAAATCTACACCCCCCTGTTCGCCATGGCCAGAATAGTCGGCTGGACAGCCCATCGCATCGAAGAACTCAACTTCAAAAGCAAGCGCATCATCCGTCCCGCCTACCGCAACATTCTGGACACACAGGAATACCTCCCGATGGACAACCGATAGATTAAAGATTCGGATTGTGTAAAGCTCCGGCTTTACACAATTCCCGAAATCTTGATTCAGGTTGATAAAAATCTATTTTAGAAAGATAAGTATATAATTTAGAAAGATAAAATCTTAATTCAGGGAGATAAAAATCTATTTTAGAAAGATAAACTTTTAATTCAGGTTGATAAAAATCCGGGAGGTGTAAAGCTCCGGCTTTACACAATGCTCAAAGTTTTAATTCAGGTAGATAAACTTTT
>JAITNE010000175.1 GCA_031290635.1 Tannerella sp.
GCGGGTAAAGTCGCCCGAGCCGCCGATACCGTTCATCATCTTAGTGCCAAGCACGTGAGTAGAGTTGATATTGCCGAAAATATCCGCTTCGAGGGCGGTGTTGATGGTTATCAGACCCAGACGGCGGGCTATTTCGGGGTTATTTGAAATCTCCTGCGGACGCAGCAGAATCTTGTCCTTAAAGAATGCCAGATTTGAATAAATCCCCTTCAAAACTTCGGTGCTGACGCTCAGTGAGCAGCCGCTCGCAAAACCGACGCGCCCCTCATTCATCAGTTTGATAACCGCATCCTGAATAACTTCAGTATAGACTTTGAACGCCGGAATAGCCGCATTCGCGCCCATAGCGCCAAGCACGGCGTTAGCTACATTACCCACGCCGCTCTGCACAGGCAGAAATGACGTCGGAATACGTCCGTTTTTCATCTCGCTGACAAGAAAATCCGAAACATTCTTTCCTATAGCCAGCGTAACATCGTCCAAAGGAGTGAAATTGCCGCCGTCGTTAGGATTATTGGTCTCAACTACGCCTACAATCTTCTTTGGATCAACCTTCAGATAAGGCGTGCCGATGCGGTCGGCAGGCTGATAAACAGGTATCTCGCGGCGCAGAGGCGGGTCGGCCGGCTCGTAAATATCGTGCATACCGCGTATTTCCTTAGGATGAAACGAGTTCAACTCGATGATAATCCTGTCGGCCAAACGGCATACAGTCGGTATGATGCCAACGCCTTCGGTAAGGATAATCTCGCCCTCATCGGTAATGTCGGCAGCCTCTACGATTGCTGCATCGACCTTGCCCAGAAACCCGTAACGCAAGTCTTGCGCCAACTCCGAGAGGTGCATGTCGAAATAATGCGTACCACCGCTGTTGATAAGGTTTCGCAGGTCTTTGTTCGACTGATATGGAGTGCGAAACTTGACCGCTTTAGCCCTCGCCAGAGCGCCGTCGAGACGGTCGCCGGTAGATGCTCCGGTAAACATGCCGATACTGAACGGTCTGCCGTTCCGATGCTCTTCTTCCGCCCTTTTGGCTACAGCCTCGGGCACAACTTTGGGACAGCCGGCGGGAGTAAATCCGCTGAAACCGACGTTGTCGCCATCCTTCACAAATGATGCGGCTTCTTCAGCCGTAATTCTCTTTAATGCCATAATATTTATTGTTATAAAAGTTTTCAAAAACGGGCGCAAAGGTAGCGAAAAATAATTATAATGATTATCTTTGTGCGCAATTTTGTGCGCAATTTATGACTAATTATTGAAAATAGAAATGGGAATATTCGGTTTTTTTAATAGAGAAAAGAAAGAAACTCTGGATAAGGGGTTGTCGAAGACTAAAGCAAGTGTTTTCTCAAAGATTACTCATGCCGTCGTAGGTAAGAGTAAGGTTGATGACGACGTGCTCGACGAGCTGGAAGATGTACTTATCTCGTCGGACGTAGGCGTTGAGACGACGTTAAAGATAATCAAACGCATAGAGAAACGCGCTACTGCCGACAAGTATGTTGGCGCCGAAGAGCTGACGCGACTGCTTCGCGAAGAGATTGCCGCGTTGCTGATGGAAAACAACTCGCAGGACGCCGAAAGTTTTTCCATCTCCGATAGCGCCGTACCTTATGTGATAATGGTCGTCGGCGTGAATGGGGTGGGGAAGACTACTACTATAGGCAAGATGGCGTATCAGTTTCAGAAGAACGGCTTCAAGGTCTATCTGGGCGCTGCCGACACGTTTCGTGCTGCGGCTGTCGAGCAGTTAGTTATCTGGGGCGAGCGGGTAGGAGCGCCGGTCATCAAGCAGAAGATGGGCGCAGACCCTGCATCGGTGGCTTTCGACACCCTCAGCTCCGCCAAAGTTAACGGCGCAGACGTCGTTATTATAGATACTGCCGGGCGTTTGCACAACAAGGTAAACTTGATGAACGAGCTGACGAAAATCAAAAATGTGATGCAGAAAGTCATACCCGACGCTCCTCACGAAGTCCTGTTAGTGCTCGATGGCTCGACAGGTCAGAACGCCTTCGAGCAAGCCAAGCAGTTTACCGCCGCAACAGAGGTTAACGCGCTTGCAATAACCAAACTTGACGGCACAGCAAAGGGCGGCGTCGTGATAGGTATTTCCGACCAGTTTCATATTCCGGTGAAATATATCGGTCTGGGCGAGGGTTTGGACGATATTCAGGTATTCAGACGCATGGAGTTCGTCAACTCTCTTTTCGGCGAGTAAGCCGGCGGAATTATGAGGAAGAATAAAGTTGACATAATCACTCTGGGTTGCTCAAAGAATTTGGTTGACTCGGAGCATCTTATAAGCCAATTCAAAGCTAACGGCTACACAGTCGCTCACGACCCCGAGAAGGTCAACGGCGAGATAGTCATAGTCAATACCTGCGGATTCATCGAAGCAGCGCAGGACGAATCATTGAAGATGATAATCGAACTCGAAGATGCGAAGCAGCATGGCCGTATAGGGCGGTTATTTGTTATGGGCTGCCTTTCGGAGCGTTTTATGGAAGAGATGAAGAACGAGTTGCCGGGAGTGGACAGGTTCTATGGCAAGTTTAATTGGCAGAATATCCTCCGAGACCTCGGCAAGTCGTATTATTTGGATTTACCGAACGGTAGAACATTAACTACTCCCGCGCATTATGCCTACCTTAAAATATCAGAAGGATGCGACCGTCGTTGCTCCTATTGCGCTATACCTGTAATGACGGGCAGCCACAAGTCGCGTCCGATGGATGAAATCGTCGCTGAGGCTCGCAGTCTGGCTGTGGGCGGCATCAAGGAATTGCAACTAATAGCGCAGGATTTGACGTATTACGGTAAAGATTTGTATAGTCGCTACGCCTTGCCGGAATTAGTCGAGCGTCTGGCTGATATAGAGCGTATTGAGTGGATACGGCTTCATTATGGCTATCCGGCGCATTTTCCTTACGATTTATTACGGGTGATACGCGAGCGCAACAATGTGTGCAAATATCTCGATATAGCTCTGCAACATATCAGCGACACTGTCCTCAGCAAGATGCGTCGCGGTATAACTCGCGATGAGACTTATCGCCTGATAGAGCGTATCCGCAAGGAAGCGCCCGGAATCCACCTGCGCACCACTTTTATTGTCGGTCATCCGGGCGAGACCGACGATGATTTTGCCGCCTTGACGGATTTTGTCCGCGAGATGCGTTTTGAGCGCATGGGCGCATTCGCCTACAGCCACGAAGCCGGCACCTACGCCGCAGAGCATTATACGGACGATGTCCCTCTGAAAATCAAGCAACAACGGCTTGACGAACTGATGGATATTCAGCAAGTTATATCCTCCGAAATCAACGTCGCGAAGGTCGGAACGGTAATGAAAACGATAATCGATCGCCGCGAAGGAGATTATTACGTTGGGCGCACCGAGTACGATTCACCCGAAATAGATCCCGAAGTATTGCTGAAAAGCGATACACAATTGCATGTAGGGCAGTTTTATGACGTTTTTATCGAGCGTGCGGACGCCTACGAATTGTACGGCAAAACAGGGCAAAGAAAAAAAAAGAGCGTTTTATTAAAAAAAAACGGTGAAAAATTTGGTTGATAAAAAAAAACGTCGTACCTTTGCAGCGAAATAACGAAGCAGAATGTTCTAACTTTTTTTAATTGTATCTATAATGAAAGATATTGAATTAGTAACCGCTTTATCCGAGCAAATGGATATGTCGCCCCACGACGTTTTAAAGACCCTGTCAGCGCTTTATTCGTTGATAGGAGATTTTGTGTCCGGTAGCGGCATGGTTACGCTCAATGGCATAGGGCAGTTCGAGGCGAAGAAAAATGCTGAGAGAATCACCGCAAATCCTATTAACGGCAAGCGCTATTTGATACCGCCCAAACTTACGCCGGTCTTCAAACCGGCTGCTTCGTGGAAAACGTATTTGAAAAAATTTGATGAACAATGATGAATAAACGTATATCAACAAAGCAGTTAGCCGAACTTCTGTCCGACAATACCAACTTGGACAGAAAGGGCGCAGAGAAGTTCATAGACACTCTCTCTTCGTTTATTATAAGAGGGATTGAGCAGCAGCAGCATGTGAAAATTCTCGGCTTTGGTACGTTCAAAGTTATCCTTGTCAAAGAGCGTGAAAGCGTTCATATACAGACAGGTGAACGCTTCACCATACCGTCTCACCATAAACTCTCATTCGTTCCCGATACGGTTTTCAAAAATCACATCAACCGTCCATTCGCTTACTTTGAGCCTATCGAGACGATTGACGAAAGCCGTCAAACTATCAAGGTAATCGATGAAGGCGAGGTAATTGAAGCGTTGGAAATCACTGACGAGATGGTAGTTAGCGAGCAAGTTGAAATTAGCGAAGATGCCGTTAGCATTGAGATAATTACCCAAGAAGTCATCACTGAAGAACATATCGTAACACATGTCGATACGGTAGTCGTTGAGGATGAAGAAGTTGAAGCTGAAATCGAGCCTGAAACTGAAACTGAAACTGAAACTGAAGTCGAAGTCGAACCCGCAACCGAAATAGATTCCGAAATCGAAGTCGATTCCGATGAGATTATTGAAGATGAAGAGATTGATGTAGAGGAGGAAGCAGAAACAGACGACGAAGTTGAGGACGATGACACGGACGACGAAGTAGAAGAAGTTGACGATGAGGTTGTTGAAGCTGTTGAAGTAGAAGAAGTTGACGAGCTTGTTGAAGTTATTGAAACCAAGATCAAAACCGAAGCTGAAGATATTGACAAATTCATAAAGAACCCTGAATCGACGTCTGTTAGCCAGCCGATAGAAAAGCAGAACAAGAAACGAATCCCTGTGTGGGTGCAGTTTGTACTATACCCTCTGCTGTTTATGTTGGCAGTAGGGATAGGCACTTATGCATTCCTGCGCTACAACGCCGTAAACCACCAGCAAGGGAATGATATAAGCAACGTTAATACTGACGCTCAGACTTACACAGAGCCATTGCCTATAGGCTTTGTGCGGCCGGATAGCGCCAGCCAAAGCGAGGAAGGCAGCCGGATAGACGACAATCAGGCAGCAGGCGAGGTTTCGGCCTTCGACCCTGATGAAGTTATCACCAACATACAAGTTCCAATGCCTGACGGAGATACCGAAGAAACCACCGTCAATACTGAAACTAAGGAAGAAATTGACTGGTTAGCAGCTCCATCGTCGTCGTCACAGCGTGGCCAAACGCGACGTGCCGACAGACCTAACAGTGATACGGAGCGCAGCAATTCATCTCGATCATCAACGCAAACCGACCCAAAGCCTGACGAGTCCCTGCCTGTACGTATCCGCATGACACAAGGCATGAGCCTCACCCAACTCGCACAGGAATACTATGGCGACAAGATTTTCTGGGTCTATATCTACGAACACAACAAGAGTCGTATCAAAAACTTTGAAAGCATACCCATCGGCACCGAGGTAATCCTGCCTGCAGCAAAGACTTACGGTATCAACGCCAAGAGCAAAGCATCCACCGACAAAGCTTTGCAAAGGCAACGCACGTTGATGAAACCCAAAAACTAAGATGTCATTATGAGTCCATACTTCGTTATAACTATTATCTTAGCCTATTTTGCCGTTTTATACACCGTATCGTTTTTAGCGGGACGTAATAGCGATAATCAGGGTTTTTTCGTCGGCAACCGCAAATCGCCATGGTACATAGTCGCTTTTGCAACTATCGGAGCAATGATTTCGGGCGTTACTTTCGTTTCTGTACCCGGAATGGTGGCTACAAGCGGTTTATCTTACCTGCAAATGGTCTTTGGCTTTGCCGTAGGACAGGCTTTGATAGCTTTCGTGCTTATTCCGCTGTTCTACAAAATGAATCTCACTTCTATCTACGAATACCTCGATAACCGCTTTGGCATCATGGCGCACAAAACAGGCGCGTGGCTTTTCTTTGTTTCAAAAATGCTGGGCGCTGCAATACGCCTGTTTATTGTCTGTGTAGTTCTGCAATTACTTGTCTTCGAGCCGCTGCATCTTCATTTTGTCTTCAACCTGATTTTTACGATGGCTATCTGTTGGCTTTATACCTTCAAGGGGGGCGTCAAATCGCTTATTTGGACGGATTCGTTCAAGACTTTTTGCCTTATTGTGTCGGTTGTCCTGTGCATCTATTATATCGCGGTCGATTTGGGCGGCAACATCCTTGTTACAATAAGGGAATCGGAGATGACTAAAGTTTTCTTTTTTGAAGATGTGAACGATAAACGCTACTTTTTCAAGCAGTTCCTTGCCGGCGTCTTTACTATGATTGCCATGAGCGGCTTAGACCAGGACTTGATGCAACGATCATTGAGCTGCAAAAATTCTAAGGATTCACAGAAAAACCTGATTACAGGGAGCGTCCTGATGGTCTTTGTCAACTTGCTTTTCCTGCTGATGGGAGTGCTGCTATATACTTATGCTGCTAAAAACAATATCAGTTTGCCGTCGAAACCGGACGAGGTCTTTCCTTACCTCGCTACTAAAGGCTTTTTTCCTGTTATCGTCAGCATCCTGTTTATTATAGGACTGATTTCGGCCGCTTACGCAGCAGCCGGTTCGGCGCTTACCGCTCTCACTACATCGTTTACGGTCGATATTCTCGAAACGCCGAAAAAGAAAAATGAGGCTAAAACGACTTCAATACGCAAAAAAGTGCATTTAGGCATGGCGACGCTAATGGGAGTAGTGATATTTTTTATCAATATCTTCAATAATGCTTCGGTCATAGATACCGTTTACAAACTTGCGAGTTACACCTACGGCCCTCTGTTGGGTATGTTTGTGTTCGGCATCTTTGTCAAACGAAAAGTGATGGACCGCTTCATCCCGTTTGTCGTAATCCTCTCGCCTGTACTGTGTTTTATCTTCGATATCAACTCGAAAGTATGGTTCAATGGATATGAATTCAGCCACGAAAGATTGATTCTGAACGCTCTTTTCACATTCTTGGGATTCTATATTTTTTCAAATAAAACAAACAAATGATACTGATAGCTGACAGCGGAACCACTAAGACTGATTGGCGTATTCTCTGCCCTAACCGGCCGCCGACGTCTATTCTTACTAAGGGGATGAATCCGTATTTTCAGACGGAAGATGAACTAAGTCAGGCGCTTACAGATGAATTGCTGCCTGTTTTGCCGGTGAGCGATATCGAAGCCGTTTATTTTTATGGAGCCGGATGCGCTTTCGACAAAACAGAAGTGATGAAACGTGTTATTAGCCGACATATTCCTGCGCCCGTCGTCGAAGTCAATACTGACTTGCTGGCAGCTGCACGCGCTTTGTGCGGACACAGCGCCGGTATAGCCTGCATACTCGGAACAGGCTCAAACTCATGCTTTTACGATGGCGTCAATATTGTTAAAAATGTGTCTCCATTAGGTTATATACTTGGTGATGAAGGTGGCGGAGCTACTCTCGGACGCCAATTAGTGAGCGATTTGTTGAAAGACATGCTACCGACGAGCCTGAAAGAATTATTCCTCGCGCGCTACGACCTGACAGTACCGCAAATCATTGACCGCGTCTATCGTCAACCCTTCCCTAACCGTTTCTTAGCGAGTTTTACTCCTTTTATTGCCGAGCATATTCAAGAACCGGATGTTTATACATTAG
>JAITNE010000220.1 GCA_031290635.1 Tannerella sp.
TACTTGCCCTGATTATTATAGACTAATGCGATGTTGTTACAAGTGGTGGCTATAGACGGGTGATCTTTGTCCGACATCTTTTCACGGATGGCTAATTCCTTCAAATACCATTTTAATGCCTCGTCATACTTGCCTTGTTCATCATTGGTTTTTGCCAAAGAACAGTATAGATCGAATAATTCTACATTATCCTCTCCAACCGGATCGGCGTCTGATTGACATTGTTGCATGTCATTTCCTGTTTTGCTTGTTTTCATGGCGCAAAATTACAAAAATAAATCATATCTTTGCAGCCGCTTAAAGCAGGAAAAGCCGACGGATTGTCCGTCGGGCTTCACTGCACAGGCAACCAACTAAACAATAGAATGTAAATACTTTAAAAGAAAGGAAAAGAAATTATGGAAGAAGGAAAGAAAGGCTATCTGAAAATGACCTCTTACGAAATTCTGCAGCACGAATTCGTCGATATGCGGGTTATTCAACTCTCCGTGAATAATCAAAACGTCATCTGTATCCCTATCGAGATGCTGGCTGTACATACGTTTTTCAGAAGCATCTTCAAGCCCAACCATCCCGAAAAACTCGTGCACGACGTGATCCTGAACATCATATCGGAGTTCGATTCTAAAGTGATGGAAGTGCTGATCTACGACATGGAGGGGGAACTTTACCATGCCAAAATGCTCCTCAGGGACGCCGACGGCAGGGAACATTACATCGAACTTGAATCGAGCGACGCCTTGGCCGTAGCGCTCAAAGCGCCATGCAATGTATATGTCTCCGAAGAAGTATTCCGGCAGTACGCCGAAAGCCGTGTCCGCTGGTACGACGCTTATGCGCCCGACATTATCGAACGCTTGAGCGAAATGTCCCCCGAATCGTTCGAGACGTACAACGAATACGACTTGAAACTATTTCTCCGGAAAGCCATTGAGGTGGATGAGTTCGAGATTGCCGCCTTCATCCAAAAAGCGCTCAATAAAAAGATTTGAAGAGATTTTTGGTTTTTGTTTGAGCAGACGCACAACGGATTGACGCAAACATCCGACGGATTGACGCAAACACCCAAAAGGCGCATACATTTATATGCGCCTATGGGGGGGTTGAAAGAAGGCTTTCGCTTGGATTAGTCAATCTTCTTGTTGAGAACGATGTGCGCAAGGAAACCTAAAATCACGGCAAGTAAACCGGCAGCGAGGACTGCGTTGTCACGTGTGTCGGTGAATGCGGGGATAGCCAGAATCCCTACGCCAATAAGGAGAATTATCACTCCTAAACTCTTCAGTAATGTCTTCATCTTGAAAAAATATTTATTTGTTTGTCAATTCAGGGTGCAAATTAAGTAATAAAATCGCTATAAAAAAAATTTTTTGGGGAAAAAATTACGAAATGACGATTTTTAGGCTTAATTTTGCAGGAAATTTAAATGACATTATATGATAAAAGTCCTTTATAGAACGTATTTTTGGCTGATTGCCATACCATTGTATGCCGTGGCGACTTTCGCTACCGCTCTTATTACCGCCGTCGGCTGTCTGCTGGGAGGCGAAAAGTTTTTTTCTTACTATCCCGGAGCTTTGTGGGCGCGTGTGGCTTGCATTGTAACCTTGTGTCCGGTGAGGGTAAGAGGTCGTGAGAACCTGAAGAAAGGGCAGTCCTACGTCTTCATCTCGAATCATCAGGGAGCTTTCGACATCTTCCTTATTTACGGCTATCTCGGCGCTCCTATCAAGTGGATGATGCGCAAGGGGGTGGCAAAGATTCCATTTGTAGGGTTTGCATGCCGTATGGCCGGGTTTATTCTTGTGGACAACACCTCCGCCAGAGCTGCGCAAAGGAGCGTTACCGAAGCCGGCGCCAGACTGAGGAACGGTCGGTCGCTAATAATATTTCCTGAAGGTTCGCGCTCTCACGACGGCCGACTTAGCCGCTTCAAAAGAGGCGCTTATCAGATTGCTACGGAGCATCAACTGCCGATTGCGCCAATAACGCTAAACGGACCTTTCCACGTCAATCGCTCAGGCTCGTGGGCTTTTAGTCCGCATCGTCTGGAGATGATTATTCATCCGCCGGTAATGCCTCCGCAAAAGACGGATGCTACTAAGGAAGCCATTCAGGAGCTACTCGATGAGACTCAACAGACTATTCACTCGGCCTTGTGGGACGAATTTAAATGATACGGAGATGAGCATGAAAGGAATGTTTGAGAATCGTTCGGCGCTGTTTCAGACAGGTTTGCTGGTTTACTTTTTCATCATGGGGATGATGTTTGGCTCAATGATTTCGCTCGGCGTCAGTCATTTGTTCGGGACTGCGCTCGCCGGCTCGTTCTATCAGATGCATGCGATGCAGTTTGTGTCGGATATCTTCGCCTTCCTGCTGCCATCGTTCGGCATAGCTTACGTTTGCAGCAGCAGACCGTTCGACTTTCTGAAAATAAGGCATATCCCTAACGTCAAAATCTTAATCCTCGCCATAATCGCCATGATTGCGATATTGCCTGCGATAGAAGCGCTGACATACCTCAATGTACAGATGCACTTGCCTGATTTCATGTCGTCACTCGAAACGCAACTGCGCGAGTGGGAGGAGCTTATGGCTAAGATAACCGACGAAATGCTCGGACGCAATGACATCCTTTCGCTTGTCACCAACATCGTCGTAGTAGGCCTTATGGCCGGGCTGACGGAGGAAGTGCTTTTCAGGGGCGCACTGCTGTCTATTCTGCGCCGAAGCATCCGCAATCATCATATTGCGATATGGATAGCAGCTTTCATCTTCAGCGCCATCCATCTTCAGTTTTTCGGCTTTATACCTCGTTTGGTTTTAGGCGCTCTGCTCGGATATATGCTTTATTGGAGCGACTGCATCTGGGTTGCCGTCATAGCTCACAGCGTCAACAATATCGTAGCGGTTATGGGAGTATATTTCGGACTGTTCGAGACTTCCGGTTCTGTCATTATTGAGCCTGAAATGAGCAGGGGCGAAGTAGCGACTGCGAGTATTATAATCGTCGGCGGATTAGTTGTTTTCGGATTATGCGTCAGAGCAATCAAAAGAGATAAAGGGGTGATGAATGATTTTTCAGGACGATGAGCATTTCAGGGGAGACGCCGAGCTTCTCAGGGGAGACGCCGAGCTTCTCAGAGGAGACGCCGAGCTTCTCAGGGGAGACGCCGAGCTTCTCAGGGAAGACGCCTAACTTCTCAGGGGAGACGCCGAGCTTTGCGGGGGAGACGCCGAGCTTCTCAGGGAAGACACTGAGCCGCTTTCGGTGTACTGAAAATCATTTTTGGTTTACGGAAAATCTCTCGCTGGGCTCGCCAAGGTTCTCGCTGGGCTCGCCAAGGTTCTCGCTGGGCTCGCCAAGGTTCTCGCCGGGCTCGCCAAGGCTCTCGCTGGGCTCGCCAAATCATTATCGGGAAAGAAAAAATTATTATGAAACCGAAGAGGTCGAAAAAATATTTCCGAAGTTACCATCCTTTCAGGAAGCCGTTCTTAGTAACAGTAAGATTTAGTCCGACATTATTCTTATACATCGTACCGGCGTCGGCGGCTATTTCGGCGTCGAACTGCCAGCTTTCGAGGCGAGGATGGCAATACGACATCTTCAAAGCACAGACCATAGAGTGTTTGTTTTTCAAGTAAGGCAGATCCATTGTCCCGCGATTATCAACGGATGTAGCGAGCAGGCGGTAAGCCAACTGACTTGAGAGTCGTCCGCTTAAACCTGCATGAAACGCCTTGACACGGTTGTTGCGAAACCCTACCCTGCCCTTTTCGTTGTATTCGGGCGAAGTCAGCAAGGGTGAGCCGAGAGAGCGACCGAAGTACGACATGCCGGTAGTGTAGTCGCCGTTGTTGTAATAGTTATCCCAACCGCCGCCGAAACCGGGGTACAGCGCATGGTCGTAATAGACGTAATGCACGGGGCCGCTTTGCTGCATGGTATTGATATATTCGACCACAATCTTGTTGAGCCAGGTAAGATTATGGAGATTCGCCTGTATGCCGTAAAGGCCGTCCGTCAGATTGAAGAGTTCCATGCCGGAGGCGTCGTTGAAGAAATGCTGTTTATAGATATGCAGGTCGAGCTTGGAATCGAGGTATCCGAGCTTAATATCATAGCTTCCGAAATGGCTTCCGAGCACATTTATCTGATCGCCAAGCGCCGCAGATTCTCCGCCGGAACGACCTGCGACGATACGCAGAAAATCTTTGAATGAATGAGGTTGTACGCCGACTTCGGGGTTGTTGGATATGCCTCCCCACTGCGCACGATGCCGTATGCCAAGCACGGCCGACAGCGGGAAACCGGTATCCGCAATCCGCAGATGCAGCGCTTTATGATGCCAGAAGATATTGCGAACGTAATATTGATCATCGGTATAAGCAGATTTCAGATAATCGGCGTCAAACGAACGCCCTGCGGCAAAGTTGCATCTGACTTGCAGCAGTCCCTTAGTAAACGGCAGGGGCGTGAACTGCGGCACGGAGATATTTATTTCAGGCACAGGGCGGGCATTGGCAGAGGCAACCATATCGCCGCTACCAAGCTCAGTGTCCCATAAAGAGGTGCGATCTTCCTTGCTGCCGATGCTGATGTGCAGATATTCGCCGAGCAATTCAACAAAAGCCTGCTGAACGTACATATTCCTGTCGCGAGGGGTAGAGTAGATAACGTCAAGTTTGCTCATAACGGCAAAAGTCCCCACAAGAGGAAACAAGCGCAAATCATACACTGAAGCACGCAGATAGCCGTTGCCGGATTCCAATGGGACTGTTCCGTAGCGATTGCTTGTAATCCAGAAGGGAGTTTGGTTGGCGGTAGAGGCTGTAACAGACGACTCAAGGCTGTAAAAAGTTCCACCTACAGATATTTGCGCTCGGCATGGGCCGGCGATGATAGCGAAAAGGAAAAGGATTACATAAAGGCGATTCATAGTTGTGGGGATAATTGATTC
>JAITNE010000236.1 GCA_031290635.1 Tannerella sp.
GCAATTCAAATTTGACAGATGATCTTCTTCATATATCAATTATCATAAAACTTCTCCCCGTTGACGATGGCTTGACGATTGGCTGCTTCCCGCTTGCGCGACAACTGATAGCGCTCTTCCCGCCAAACGTCCATCTCGCACATCTCAAAGCCCGACACTTCGTTGCTGCCGTTCTTCAGGATACGTTGACGGCCTTGTTCAATAATCTTCAGAGCTTCGGCAAAGGCTTGCGGATTACGGGTTTTCAATTCATATAAAACGGGACTGTTCTCAGGCTCGTCGAAGTTAAGGTTGCTTGCCGCGCCGATCAATATGATGTCGCGTTCGGCGGGGGTGTTGTCGTCCCAGACGTCGAGGAGAGGTTGAGAACGGTCGCCTGTGCCGGAGGCTACCGTGCGACCGGTGAGTTCTTCCAACCGGCGCGTTTCATCGTGCGTCAGGGGACTGCGACCGTAGGGATTGTTGGGGTAGGAGGTCGCGTAGGACGGATAGTAGGGTGCGTTAAGGTCTATCCAGGTGGCGACTTTTTGCAGCTCGTCATTCGACAGTAGTACGCCGTGATGTTTGGCGCTTAATATCTGCATCAGTTTGCTTTGAGATGCGCCCCATTCGCGAGCCTGCAAGATTCGCGCAGGTCCGCCGCCGACGGTCTTTATATATCTTTTAGCCCACAATTCGGCGTAGGAGGGATTGAAAACCTGTCCTGCGCCTCCGGTGAGGTTGAGTTTGCGGCCGGCAGGTTTGCTGGGATTATGGCATTCGACGCAGTGTTTATCCCAGACAGGTTGAACTTCTTTGCGATACGAAAACTCGTCCTGCTCGCCGTGCTGCAGCTTGGGAGCTTTGCCGCGAAACAGCGACGGAGTTATGCGCGGCGCTCCGACCGAAGCGAGCCGGTCGTCATGACATCCGACGCAGCCGTTCAGTTCGCCCGGTTGCAGAGTTGTACCGCTGCGCATGGTTTGTATCATCTCCCCCTTTTCGTCGAGCAGTTGAAAGTAAACAAACTTCTCGGCGGGAGCTTCAAAGTAAGCCGAGCCATCTTCATTTACAGGCGTTATGCCGATGATTTTCTTAGTCATAAATTCATCCCAGTTCACAGCCGGAAAGACCGAGCCTTGCGCATTCCACTGTCCGGGCGACCAGTAGCGCTTCTCCGGCGTTTCTACAACGCGCAGCCACTTCACCTCCCCGCGTTTCACTCCCTGAAGATGCGTGCCCTGATATACGTCGAGTACATAAAACGTGCCCGTCGCGCTTGTGAAATCCCGCTGAGCAGGCTTTACCGGCGGACGTTTACGAGCAGCAAGCAACATCGGATCATAGCAACCAAACTTTTTATCATCATACAAAAGAATATCTTCCAAGTCAGAGTTTGAAACCAGATAGATGCCTGTCCGGTCGCGATTCGTTGTATCGCCGACTTGCCTGACGCAAAGGATATTATTTTCATCAATGGGATATGGATCTTCGTACTTCAGAGGGATGCGTGCGAAATTATCTATCCCGAAATAAGGCGGGATACTGTCGGCGTCCCACACGTATTTGATGGCGTCGTCAGACCAAGTTCTCAAGACCGGACGGCGTCCATCCAGGCCGAGGTTTCGGTCGATAAGCGCCAGCGCACCCCATGGCCGGTCGTGGCAGGACGAGAATACGGCTACGGTTTTGTTTGATTCGGGGATAATCCTTGCGTCGATGACGGCTCCGGGGGATGCGGTGTTGTTACCCCAATAGACGGCGTGATTCGTGCCGTCGGGGTTACAGGTCCAAAGCGCCTGCGCGTTGCCGTAGTTGCGGTCAACGTATTCCCATCGGTCGTAGAGGATACGTCCGTCGGGCAACAGGCTGCCGTGTCCGTCGAAGAGCGTATTCCTGCTTATCTGGTAAATATTGGCTCCGTCGGACTCCATCCGGTAGAGATTAGCCATGATGTGGCGGTTGCAGCCGCAGTATTTCGGTTCGCGGGTGGACGAAAAAGCAATATCATCGTCGGCGAGATAAAAGGGGTCGATGTCGTCCACATCTTTGGCGAAAGTAAGTTGATGCAAACCTGAGCCGTCGGCATTTATTTCGTAGATATGATAACTGTCGGCCTTGTCGCGACGCATTGAGAACAGGATTTTAGCGCCATCCCAGTGAACGTCCGGATCTCGCACAAGACCTGTTTCGGTCTCAAGCAGAGTTACAGTCCGGCCGCTTTGCGGGTCAAGGATTTTGAGTGCGCCTCCGGGCGTGAACCGGCCGTCGTTGTACTCATTTATCGTAGCCGGAAAGAATGTTTCGGTATTATGATGTCCCGACGTGTATTGATGACGGGTTACGAAGACAATCTGCGGCAATTTGACAGCCTCAGCCGCAAAGTACGTCAACATAAAGGCTGAAATGAAGCATGATTTCAGGCCGCTACGTCCGGTCAATGCTATTGCGCATGTTATTCTTGCAAAAAAATATCTACTCATAGTACATGTATTTAAATATGGTCGCAAAGGTAATCATAAAAACCGGATTATGGTGATTTTTTCGGGTGATATTTTAGGATTATTATTAATTTGAATCATATTGGACGGAAAGCTGCCGGCATTATGAGTAATTTGAATCATATTGGTCGGAAAGCTGCCGGCATTATGAATAATTTGAATCATATTGGTCGGAATCCGGCCGGATTCTTAATAATTTGAATCATATTGGTCGGAAAACTCTCAGGATTCCATCCAATGTCAATGACATTATTCGCAATCCGGTCAGATTATGTCTAATGTCAATGACATTGTTCGCAATCAGGTCGGATTCCGTCTAATGTCAATGACATTGTACTAAATACAGGCAAAATTCCGACCAATGTCAATGACATTGTTCACAATCCGGTCAGATTATGTCTAATGTCAATGACATTGGAGACAATCCGGTCAGATTCCGTCTAATGTCAATGACATTGCATCCTCCCAAGAGAAAACTTTTTTTGGTGATAATGATTTTTATCACTACTTTTGCGGTCATGAAAGTGGAAAATCCAATAAAGATATTGTTGTTTGTCATGCTTGGGATGATGCTGACGGCGTTTGAGGCTGATGCGAAGGTTCGGGGAGCAGTGGCAATGACGAGGCTCGGAGAACAGGCGGAAGTCAGTCTGCTGACTTGTTCGCCGAGCGATGAAGACGTCTATACTCTGTACGGACATACTGCTATTCGGGTGCGCGACCCCGAAATGCAGCTTGATGTGGTCTTTAATTACGGCATCTTCGACTTCTCGAAACCGAATTTTATCTATCGCTTTGCCAAAGGTGAAACCGACTATATGCTTCGAGCCTGCGACTTCAATGATTTTTTCGTTGAGTATGCGATGCGCGGCAGTGAAGTATGCGAGCAAGTCCTCAACCTGCACGCCGATGAAAAAGACGCGCTGCTGCAAGCCCTGATACTGAATGAACGCCCCGAAAACCGCGTGTATCGCTATAGTTTTTTCTTCGACAACTGCGCTACACGTCCCGCAATAATGATTGAGAACAATATCGACGGAGATGTTACCTGTCTTTTGAAGCCGGATAACAAGACTTTTCGGGATGTAATTAACTGTTGTACCCGCGAGCATCCCTGGGTAACGTTTGGCTGCGACCTCGTTCTGGGTCTGCCTACCGACCGCGTGATGAGCCGCCGCGAATCATTCTTCCTTCCTGAAAAATTAAGGGAAGAGTTTGCTAATGCCGTCATCATACGCAGAAATAAAACCTCATACGCAGGATTTAATGCCGACGCATCCGAACCCCTGGTCGCAGAAACCGGAATACTCTCCGAAGGAACCGGCCGTTCCGCCACTGACTGCTCCGACCTGACGCCGTCGCCATTGACCTCCGCAATACTGTTATTTCTGATAATGTCGATAGTAACCGTGATGGAATGGCGTCGGAAAACATACTTTCCGGTGGTTGACGCACTGCTTTTCATCCCGGCAGGTTTGGCCGGATGTATATTGTTTTTCCTGTCATTCATATCCGTACATCAAAGCATCTATCCTAACATCTCGCTGCTGTGGCTGCATCCGCTGCACCTTGTCGGCGCCGGATTTTTCGTCGTAAAAAAACTGAAGAAGGCGGCTATTTGCTATCATTTTATTAACTTTGCAGCGATTTTGGTGATGATAACGGCATGGTTTTTCGTGCCGCAACATTTCAATATCGCCTTTGCACCGCTGATTGCATGCCTCGCATTGCGGTCGGCGACAAGGCTTAAAAGGAAGGACAAAATATAGAATGAGAAAGATTGTAACATCATTAATTGCCGTGCTCGTAGCTGCAAACATGCAGGCTCAACAGCAAAACGCTCCTAAACTGGTCGTCTGTATAACTGTTGACCAGCTGAGGGGCGATTATCTGGAATACTTCATGAACTCGTTTGGCGAGCGCGGATTCAAGCGGCTGCTGAACGAAGGCGTCGTTTACAGGCACGTGCAGTTTGAGTTCTCGAACATCGACCAGGCCAGCGCCTTCGCTACCATCTTCACCGGCGCCAATCCCTGCTATCACAGTATCACCGGCAGCCGTCGCTACGACCTCGACCGTGAACAGGAACAGTCCTGTCTCCATGACGAGCATTACCTCGGCAACTATACCCACCAGAACTACTCGCCCAAAAACATGCTCAGCTCTACCATCGGCGACGAATTGAAACTTGCATCCAAAGGAGCAGGACTCGTCTTCGCCATAGCGCCCGAAGCCGAAAGCGCCATAATATCCGCCGGACATACCGCCGACGGAGCTTTCTGGATAGATGACTTCAACGGCAAGTGGGCTACTACAACTTTCTACAAGAACATACCTAAATATGTAGATAAATTTAACAGCGGCGCCGAGTCGCTATCCGCCCGCCTCCCCTCGCTCGTATGGTCGCCGATGATGCCTGACGACCACTACAACGCCCTGCCATACGTAGTCGACAAGAAACCCTATCGCTATAAATATGATGAGAAAGAGTTCGGCTGCTATCAGCGATTCAAGACCTCGGCGCTCGTCAATGCCGAAGTGAACCGGCTGGCGTTGCAGTTTATCGACAACGGCAATATCGGCGCTCATCCCGTGTCCGACATGCTCTCGATAACGTTCTATGGCGGCAATTATCTCGACGTGCAGGACAAAACATATACCCGCGAGGTGCAGGATACATACTTCGCACTTGATAAAAATATCGAAGAACTGCTTGACGCTATAGACAAGAAAATAGGTCTCTCGAAGACGCTTATCATACTTACAGGCACAGGATATTATACTGATAATGACTTCGTCCGGGAGGGCGAAACCGCTACCGGAGGTACTTTCCATCCCAAACAATGCACGGCTCTGCTCAATATCTATCTGCGAGCAATCTACGGACAGAAGAATTGGGTTCGAGCTTATCATAATCAACAGATATTCCTTAACCGTAAAACAATTGACGAAGAGAAAATCAGCCTCGCCGAGATACAAAGCAAGGCGGCGGATTTCCTGTCGGAATTTAGCGGCGTGCAGCAGGTCATCACCGACATGCTGCTGCGGGCCGGCGAGTGGAACGAAGGCTCGGCTAACCTGCGCTACGGCTCTTATCATATCGGACGCGGCGATCTTATCATCGAACTGCAGCCGGGATGGGGTATCGAAAGCGATGAAGTTAATCAAAAGAAGACAAGCATCAAACGCAACAATGCCGTTATCACGCCGCTGATAATCTATGGTAACGGATTAAAACCTGCACGCATGGAACGTTCGGTGTATGCTACCCAGATAGCGCCTACCGTAACTAACGCCCTGCGTATCCGAGCGCCTAACGCCTGCAGCGACCTGCCGCTAACAAGTGAGAATTAGAAAGTAGAAATAAGACATTAGGAGTTAGTAATTAGAAGTTAGAAGTTAGGAATTAGAAATTAGGAGTTAGAAATTAGAAGTTAGAAATTTAATATAATAAGATATATGACAATAAATGATATACTGACAAAATTATTCGGCAACAAGTCAACACGCGACTTAAAGGAGACTACTCCTTATGTTGACAGAATCAAAGCCGTCTATCCTTCTATCGCAGCTCTCTCGCACGACGAGTTGCGCGATCGCTCAGCCCTGATACGCCGCCGTATCCGGGATTCGGTAGCCGACGACAGAGCGCGGATAGAAACCCTCCGCGAAGGTATCGACGACAAGCCTCTCGAAGAGCGTGAATCGATATGGACAGAGGTCGATAAGATAGAGAAAAATATTATGGAGCAGCTCGAAACTGCGCTCGAAGAAGCTCTGCCCGAAGCTTTCGCCATAGTGAAGGATACTGCCCGACGCTTACAGGAGAATGACACCATCGCGGTTACGGCTAACGATTTCGACCGCAACCTCGCGACCTCGCGCGACTTCGTGCACATCGAAGGCGACCAGGCTATCTATCACAATCGATGGATAGCCGGCGGCACGGAGATAAAGTGGGATATGGTGCACTACGACGTGCAACTATTTGGTGGAGTTGTCCTGCACAAAGGCAAGATTGCGGAGATGGGCACCGGCGAAGGCAAAACCCTCGTCGCTACACTGCCGGTCTTCCTGAATGCACTTACAGGAAACGGAGTGCATGTAGTTACGGTCAACGATTATCTCTCGAAGCGCGACTCCGAGTGGATGGGTCCTATCTATATGTTTCACGGTCTTTCGGTCGATTGTATTGATAAATACAAACCTAACTCCGACGAGCGACGCAAGGCTTACAACGCCGACATCACCTTCGGTACAAACAATGAGTTCGGCTTCGACTATCTGCGCGACAATATGGCAATCAGTCCTAAAGACCTCGTGCAACGCAAGCACAACTACTCCATAGTTGATGAGGTTGACTCGGTGCTTATTGATGACGCCCGTACTCCGCTGATTATTTCAGGACCTGTTCCTAAGGGTGAAGACCAATTGTTTGAGGAATACCGTCCGAATGTTGAAGTGGTAGTGAGCGCCCAGAAAAATCTGTGCACCAAACTCCTGACTGAAGCTAAACAGAAGGTGCATAGCGAAGATAAGGCTACGCATGAAGAAGGCGCTCTGTCGTTGTTCCGCTCCTACAAGGGTATGCCTAAGAACAAGGCGCTTATCAAGTATCTGAGCGAGCAGGGAGTGAAAACGACTATGCTCAAGACCGAAGAGTTTTACATGCAGGATAATAATAGGCAGATGCACGTCGTAACAGACGCTCTCTATTATGTTATCGACGAGAAACATAATACAATCGAACTTACCGACAAAGGCTTGGACCTGTTGACCGGCAAGAGCGACGACCCGCAATTCTTCATCCTTCCCGACATAGCTTCCGAGCTTTCGCAAATCGATACCCTCGAAACTACTACGCCCGAAGAAAAGCAGACTAAAAAGGATGAGATGTTGACTAATTATTCCGTTAAAAGCGAGCGTGTACATACCGTTAATCAGCTACTGAAAGCATACTCGCTATTCGAACGCGACGATGAATATGTAGTCATCGACGGACAGGTAAAGATAGTTGACGAGCAGACAGGCCGTATCATGGAAGGCCGCCGTTATTCCGACGGTCTGCATCAGGCTATCGAAGCTAAGGAGCGCGTCAAGGTCGAAGCCGCAACCCAGACTTTCGCTACTATCACCCTGCAAAACTACTTCCGCATGTACCACAAACTTTCGGGCATGACCGGTACGGCTGAAACCGAAGCCGGTGAGTTATGGAACATCTATAAACTTGATGTAGTAGTCATTCCGACTAACAAACCCATAGCCCGTAATGATATGAACGACCGTATCTATAAGACGAAACGCGAGAAGTACAACGCGGTTATTGAAGAGATTGGCTCGTTGATAGCAGCCGGACGACCGGTGCTGGTAGGTACTACATCAGTCGAAATATCCGAGCTGCTGAGCCGTATGCTCAATATGCGCAAGATTGCTCATAACGTACTTAACGCCAAACTTCACCAGAAGGAAGCTGAGATAGTAGCGCAGGCCGGACAGAAAAGTATGGTTACAATAGCGACCAACATGGCAGGTCGTGGCACCGACATCAAGCTGTCGGAAGAGGTTCGCACCGCCGGCGGTCTTGCTATCATCGGCACGGAACGCCATGAAAGCCGCCGTGTTGACCGCCAGCTGCGAGGTCGTTCGGGACGTCAGGGTGATCCGGGTTCTTCGGTTTTCTTTGTCTCACTCGAAGACGACCTTATGCGTCTCTTCGCAACCGAAAAACTCGCCGGTCTGATGGATCGCATGGGATTCAAGGATGGTGATGTACTCGAGTCGGGAATGTTGAGCAAGTCGGTCGAACGCGCCCAGAAAAAGGTCGAAGAAAACAACTTTGGTATCCGTAAGCGACTGCTTGAATATGACGACGTGATGAATTCGCAACGTAACGTTATCTATACGCGCCGACGCCACGCACTGATGGGCGAACGCATAGGGCTGGATATTATGAATACTCTCTATGACGCTTGTACGGCTATCGCAGAGCAGCATGAAGGTCTGGATTATGATGCGTTTAAGATTGAAATACTACGTACTTTAGCTATTGATTCGCCTGTCGCGGCAGATGAATTTAGAGGTATCAAGGCTGAAACGCTTGCCGATAAGGTCTTCAACTCAGCGCTCGAACTGTTCAAACGCCACACCGACCGTATGGCTCAGACGGCTAATCCTGTAATCAAGCAAGTTTTTGAAACGCAGGGCGCTCAGTATGAAAACATACTTATCCCCGTTACCGACGGCAAACGCATGTACAATATATCATGCAATCTGCGCGAAGCCTACGACTCGGAATCGAAAGCCATAGCCAAGGCTTTCCAGAAATCCATAATCCTGCATATCATCGACGAATCGTGGAAAGAACACTTGCGCGAGATGGACGAACTGCGCAACTCCGTGCAGAACGCCAGCTATGAAAACAAAGATCCGCTGCTGATATACAAACTCGAATCCTACAATCTTTTCAAGGTTATGGTCGAGTCGATGAACCGCAAAACGGTGTCCATACTGATGCGCGGACAGATACCTGTGCGTGATGATGCGCCCGAACAACGTGTTAACGTCCGTCAGGCTGCGCCCGAACGACGCACCGACCTCAGTCGTTATCGTACGCAGAAGGATGATATCGGAAACACTGCCCGCCGTAGAGGTGATGACGATGTAGTCAATCCGCAAAGTCAACGTCCGCCGACAGGTTCACAGCAACCTGTATATCGAGAGCCTGTGCGCGTCGAGAAGCGCGTCGGACGCAACGACCCATGCCCCTGCGGCAGCGGCAAGAAATACAAGAACTGCCACGGACAAGGACTGTAATTTATGAATTTATTCATTCGTCATGCCGACGTCAATGACTGCGCTCTTATCAATGACATAGCGTCTCGGATATGGGAGCCTGCTTACGGTTCGATTCTCTCGAAAGAGCAATTGATTTATATGTTCGAGATGATGTATTCGGTCGAAAGCCTTCATCATCAAATGACAGTAGAGCAGCATCACTACATGCTGCTCTACGTCGATGACGTCCCCTCCGGCTATCTATCTGTTGAGCGCAAGTCGGACAACCTCTTTATCTATCAGAAGATTTACGTCCTGCCTGCTCTGCACGGACAAGGTCTTGGTCGTTACCTCTTCAATCAAGGCATTGAATACCTCCGCAGCAGCTTGTCTCCCGACGCGCCGTTCACTATCGAACTGTACGTCAACCGTGCCAATCCTGCCGTCGATTTCTACCTCCATCTCGGCATGACCCTCGTCGATACCCGCGACCACTACATCGGCAACGACTACTATATGAACGACTATGTCATGCAAATCAAGCTACCTTAGGATTCGTCTTCCGGAGGGATCAGGGCTTGTTCAAAAAAACGTTTCACCCGCAAGGTCTTTTAGCCGGAATGTTGAAATAAATGCGTACATTTGTCGCGAAATAATTCAATAATCAATTAATTAATTAAGCTATGACACGATTTTTTACTTTTATGATTTTGTTGGGAATGTGCTGTCCATCGGCTATTTCTGCTAAGGACAATCAATTGACCAAGAAGGAAAAGAAGGAGGGATGGATTCTTCTTTTCAACGGAAAAAATTATGACGGATGGGTGAACAATGACGATGATCCCGTAACGTCCAAAGTGGAGGACGGCGCTATGCAGACTTTCAAGTGCGGGGGGTATATCCTTATGTACAACAAAAAGTTCAGCAATTTTGTTCTGAAATGCGACGTCAAAATGGAT